>NZ_JBIRZS010000026.1:0-51652 GCF_044391085.1 Paenarthrobacter sp. NPDC018779
CAACCCGTTACGACAAACTCGCCCTCACCTACCGCGGTGGAGCCGTCCTGCGAGCCATCAGCATCTGGCTGACATCTTTAGGAGACACGCCCTAGGCGTCGATCACCAGGTCGGTCTGCGCCGTGGAGCAGCAGGGCAGGAACTTGCCGGCGTCGATTTCGCGTTTCCGGATCCCGCCCTGGTGGTTCATGTCCACGTCGCCGGACAGCTTCACCACCTTGCAGGAACCACACATGCCTTCCTGGCAGTTGGCACCGATCCGCACACCGGCACGCTGGGCCACCCCGAGGATGTGCTCGGAAGGATCGATCCGCACGTTGATTCCCGTACGGAGGAAGGACATGGTGAGGCTGCCTGTTCCCACCGTGTCGAAATTCGACGCATCCGGAGTTGCGGCCTCCGGCTCCGGGCTGGCCGCAGGCGCTTCCGCGCCGCCCGCTTCCGGTTCCACGGTTTCCAGCGGCAGTCCGGTCGCCTCCAAAGTACCCTCGGCGTCGTATCCGGGTTCGTAGATCCCGAACGCCGCAGGCTGGCTCTCGAAGTAGTCCTCGGCGGAATCCGAGATCTCCTCGGCGATTTCCTCCGCGATGTCCACCGCAAGTGCCAACTCGGCCGCGTATTCAAGGAGTGTCTGGCGGTCCCCCGAGAAGAACTCCATATAAATGGAGGTATCGTCCACGCCCACCTTCTGCAGGAGTTCGGTGGCGGTGTTCAGGTAACCCTCGGGACCGCAGGCATACACCTGGCGGCCGTTGGCGTCGGGGGCAACCTCGTCCAGCATGGCTGCCGTCAGCCGTCCGCTGAGACCCTCCCACTCTTCGGGCTTGTTGCGGTCTCCCAGGGAGTAGAACACCTTGATCCGCGAGTCCACGGAGGCGATGTAGGCCAGCTCCCGGTGGAAGGCGAACCCCCCGGCTTCTGCTCCGTGATAGAGCACCACTACATCGGCATGCCCGGGCAGCGAGTGGATGGTGCGGACCATGGACATGATGGGAGTGATACCCGCGCCGGCGGCGAGGAACAGATACCGTGCCCGGCGGTCGGCGTCGGGAAGGTGGAAGGCACCCACCGGCCCGAGCATCTCAAGGACGGTTCCCGGCCTGACGTTCTGGTGCACCCATGGTGAGACCAGCCCGGTGGGGTCGAGCTTGACGGTGATATTGAAGGTCCACGGTTCCGTGGGCGAACTGGACAGCGAGTAGCTGCGGTCCACCGGATCCTGGTCTTCGCCGTTCACGGGAAAGGCGATGTTGACGTACTGGCCTGCGCGGAACGCCAGCGGCGCACCGTCGGTACGACGGAACACGAACGTCATCAGTCCGCCGGCCTCGGGAACGGTCTCGACGCATTCGGCCATGAACTCCTGCGGGTGCCATGGACCCAGGGCGCGGGCAGCTCGGGCGGGTGCCTCGGTGCTGCCCATCACCCGGTTCCACGGCATCTCAAGACCGCGGATGCGCTGCGGTTCCTGGATTGCCGTTTCGGTGAGGACTTCGATCATGCCAAGTGCTCCTGAACGCGCTGTACGTACCAGTTGATGAAGGCCTCTACCTGGTATTCGCTCTTCATGTACGGGCCGGGTTCGTAGGCGGGGCTGCCGGCACCTTGCTGGCACAGCTCAACGAACGCCTTGTCCTGGATATTGGTCTGCTCCCAGGTGTAGGTGAGCTTCTCGCGGTCGTAATCGACGCCCTCCACGGCGTCGTCAGCTACCAGCCAGGTGGTCCGGACCAGGGTCTGGTGTTCGTTGATCGGGAAAACACCGAACGTGATGACGTGGTCGCTCTGGAAGTGGAACCAGCTGTTCGGCTGCAGGTGCATGGAGCAGCGGCCCAGGCGGAAGTCCCGCAAGTCGCCCAGGAGCTTCTTGGAGAGCCTGCGGCCATCAGCCGAGAACGATTCGCCCTCGCCGTCGAGCGATTCCCGCGAAATGCGGATGCCCGCAATGCGCGTGTCCAACTCTTCCACCACCTCGTAGGGAAGGCCGTAGCGGCGGCACCGCTCTTCAAGGGAGGACTGGGCTTCCTTGTTGCGCTCCCACACTTCTTCGAGGTGGGTGGGGATCAGGCCCTCCGTCAGGCCCCAGGTGGGGAAGAGGGAGCAGGCAAGCTCGGGGTGGCCGTCACAGTGGTAGCACTCACGGTTGTTCTCCATGACGAGCTTCCAGTTGCCCTCTTCGATGATGTTCTGCTGGTAGGCAATCTTCGTCTTGGAGAGATCGTGCGGTGCGAGGTAGGGCTCGAAGATCTTGGAGGTCTCGTCGAAGTCCGTGGGCGGCTCGTTGGCGATGCACACGAAGATGAGTCCGGCCACCTCGCGGCTGTGGGCACGCTTGAGGGCGAAGCAGTTCTTGTCGAACTTCGCCTCGCCGGGAGCCGAAGCGTGGATCAGGTTGCCCTCCGGCGAGTAGGTCCAGGAGTGGTATCCGCACACCAGGTTGCCCGTGGAGCCGGCAGCATCGGTGAGGACGCGCGCACCGCGGTGGCGGCAGACGTTGTGCAGGACGTTGACTTCGCCTTCGTCCGTGCGGAGCACGATGAGGGAGTAGGGGCCGTAGTCCACCGTGATGTAGTCGCCCGGCTCCGGCAGTTCGGCCACGCTTCCGGCGAAGATCCAGTGCTGGCCGAAGATCGCTTCCATGTCGATCTTGAAAAGGGTGGGGTCGGTGTAGAACGGGGCGTCGAGGGAATAACCCGTGCGACGGAACTCGAACAACGCGGAGATTTCCGCCAGCTGTTCGGCGGGCAGTGTCGAGGCGAGTTTTCCGCGGGTGTTCAGGGGTGCGTTCGCTGGAGCAGTCATGGGTTCCTCCCGGGAGGCTGGGTCAGTGTCTGGTGATTCGTGGGACCGCGGGTGCGTCGTCGCGACCGGCGTTGTCGAAGTCTTCGTAGTAAGAGATTAGGGATTCTTGAACTGCAACAAAAGCGCAAGATTCAGTAGATAACCGTGCACAATAGGTGCATGATCGATCCACGTCTCATCACGCTCCGGGTGTTCGCCCGGTGCGGCACCGTCGGGGCCACCGCGGAGCTCACGGGCTACTCCCCCTCGGCCGTGTCAGCGCAACTGCGCGAGCTCCAACGCGTCCTCGGATTGCAGCTGCTCACCAAGGACGGACGGGGCGTGCGGCTGACCGCCACGGGCCGCTTCCTGGTGGAAGGCTCGGACGCCCTCCTTGCCGAATGGGAGAGCCTCCGCGCCGCAGCCATGGAGGCCGGCGACCAGGTGCAGTCCCGCTTCGGCCTCGGTGGATTCTCGACGGCGGCAGCCCAGTTGCTCGCGCCGCTCGCCGCCACGCTCCGCGCCACGCGTCCGCAACTGGAAGTGCAGGTCCTCGAGGCCAACCCGTCCCGCTGCTTCGACCTGCTGGTGGCAGAGCGCATCGACCTCGCGGTGATCGTCGCCATGCAATCGGACAATTACGGCGAGGACGATCCCCGCTTCGAGCAGACGGTCCTCCTGGACGATCCCTTGGACGTGATCATTCCGGCGGACCATCCACTCGCATCGCGGGAAACCGTGACGCTGGAGGAGTTGGCATCGGAACCGTGGATCACCGAGACCGCGGGGTCCACCTATCACGCACTGTTCACCGCCGCTTTCACGGCCGTGGGTGTGACGCCGCGGATTGCGCATGAGGCGGTTGAGTGGGAAACCCAGATTGCTTTCGTGGGCGCCGGCCTGGGCGTGGGCCTGCTGCCACGCCTGGCGCCCCTGAGCAACGCCGAAAACGTGGTCCGGCTGCGCATCACGGGCAAGGGCAAACCGGCGCGCCGCATCGTCGCCGCAGCACGAAGGGGCAGCATGTCGTCTCCGCTGATCAAAGAGTCACTGGACATCCTGCAAAAGAGGGCGCAATGGATCCTGACGGCCCGCCCCGAGGACGAGCCGTAACAAATACCGGCGGTCGCTGATCCGGCAGCGTGCGTAAAAGGGGCCCCGCCCCAAACCCCCACAAAAATAGCGGCAGCGCAGCGGCGGGGAATAGCACGCAGAGGATCAGCGCCCGACGGACGCAGACCTACCAGCCGCGCTCCGCCAACCGGTGGGGTTGCGGGATGTCGTCGACGTTGATGCCGACCATGGCTTCGCCGAGGCCGCGGGAGACCTTGGCGATCACGTCGGGATCGTCATAGCAAGCGGTTGCGCTCACGACGGCGGCGGCGCGCTGGGCGGGGTTGCCGGACTTGAAGATGCCCGAACCCACGAACACGCCGTCGGCGCCGAGCTGCATCATCATCGCAGCATCAGCCGGGGTCGCGATGCCACCGGCGGTGAACAGCACCACCGGGAGCTTGCCCGTGGCCGCGACTTCCTTCACGAGCTCGTACGGGGCCTGCAACTCCTTCGCAGCCACGTACAGCTCGTCTTCGGGCAGGGAGGAGAGCTTGGCGATCTCGGCGCGGATCTTGCGCATGTGCCCGGTCGCGTTGGACACATCACCGGTACCGGCTTCGCCCTTGGAGCGGATCATCGCCGCGCCCTCGTTGATGCGGCGCAGGGCCTCACCGAGGTTGGTGGCACCACAAACGAACGGAACGGTGAAGTTCCACTTGTCGATGTGGTTGATGTAGTCCGCCGGGGTCAGGACCTCGGACTCGTCAATGTAGTCCACACCGAGGGATTGCAGGACCTGGGCTTCGACGAAGTGGCCGATGCGGGCTTTGGCCATCACCGGGATGGAGACTGCGGCGATGATCTGATCGATCATGTCCGGATCGGACATCCGGGACACGCCGCCCTGTGAAAACTCCAGAAAGAAAGATAGGGGGAATGCCTGTTCAGGCGGCAAACAGCGCCTGGCGCACCGCTTGCTCAAAGCCGCTGACGTGGACGCGGGCCAACTCGGCCGCTTTCGCCTCATCGCCGTCAATTACGGCCTGCAGGAGATCCACGTGCTCATGGACGTGGTGCTCCAGGTTGGGCAGCCGGTCCAGCACCATGCACCAGATCCGGGTTGCCAGGTTGTCGTAGCGGATCAGGACGTCTTCCAGGTGCGGGTTTGCCGCCGCAGCGTAGATGCCTTGGTGGACGCTCGCATCCAGCTTAAGTGTTTCCACCACGGTGGCCGCGCGGAGGTCGAAGGCTTTCACTTCGGCCGCTACGCGCCGCAGGTGTTCCCGGCTGGCGGGGGTCGCCACCCGGGCAGCCCTCGCAGCCGCCACCGGCTCCAACTGGACCCTGATCTCGGAGATGAAGGCCAGGTCTGTCACTTCCACGCGGGTAGCGAACGTGCCCCGGCGAGGATAGGTCACAACCAGCCGATCCAATTCCAGCCGCTTGAGCGCTTCCCGCACGGGGGTACGCCCAATCCCGATCTCTTTGGCGAGCTGATCGTCATTGAGGAGGTCGCCCGGTTTGATGTCGAGGGTCAGCAGCCGGTCACGCACGTTCTCGTAGGCGATGTCCGCCAAGGACTTCCTGCCGGCGTCCGCAGCAGGTGCCAGAGTTTCGAGTGCCATGATGCCGAGCCCCTTCCGCAGTGACGAAAAAACCTATTGACCCCGTTCCAAGGTCCAGTATACGCTGATCTCAATCCTAATATATCAGTACGCATTTCAGGAATATATCTAGGAAACCCCATCTAAGGAGGACACATGACTCTCGTGGCTTCAGACTCACACCTCAGCACCCTGCCGGCTGAACGCGGCCAGCTCAAGGAAGAGCAGGCCCAAAAGTTCGTACTCACACTGTCGTGCGTCGAACAGCCCGGCATCATGCAGGCAGTCACCACTTTTCTCTTCGACCGTGGATTCAACATCGAAGAGCACCAGCAGTTCGATGACAGCCTGCGCCAGACCCTGCACCTGCGCACTGCTTTCTCCGGCCCGTCGAACTACTCGCCGGAGCAACTCGAGGACGAGTTCCGTTCCATCGCGGACCGCTTCGACATGAAGTTCAGCTTCCACGACCAGACCAAGCAGCGCGTCCTGGTGATGGTTTCCAAGTTCGGCCACTGCCTGAACGACCTCATCTTCCGCTGGCGCGGAGGCAGCCTGGGTGGCGAGCTGGTGGCCGTGGTTTCCAACCACGAGACCCACCGTGCCATGGCCGAGGCGGCCGGACTGCCCTTCATCTATGTTCCCGTCACCCCGGACACCAAGGCCGAGGCCGAGCAGAAGCTCCTGGACCTGGTGGACGAATACCAGGCGGACCTGGTGGTCCTGGCCCGCTACATGCAGGTCCTTTCCGATGACCTGTGCCGCAAGCTCGAAGGACGCGCGATCAACATCCACCACTCCTTCCTCCCCGGGTTCAAGGGCGCCCGCCCCTACCACCAGGCATACGACCGCGGCGTGAAGCAGGTAGGCGCAACGGCCCACTACGTCACGGCCGACCTGGACGAGGGCCCGATCATCGAGCAGGAAGTGATCCGCGTGGACCACAGCTACGGTCCCACGGCCCTTTCCACTGTTGGCCAGGACGCCGAAGCCCTCGCCCTGTCCCGCGCCGTCCGCTGGCACTGCGAACACCGCGTCCTGCTGGACCAGACCAGCACGGTCGTTTTCCGGTAACCAGCCCGCCCTTGCCCCGCACGACTTACTAGCAGGAGAAACTTTCATGGCATCGACGCCCCGAATTGTCATCATCGGAGCCGGCATCGTCGGCACCAACCTCGCCGACGAACTCGTTCAGCGTGGTTGGAACAACATCACCGTCCTGGACCAAGGCCCCCTGAACATGCCGGGCGGCTCCACCTCGCACGCCCCTGGCCTGGTCTTCCAGACCAACCCGTCCAAGACCATGGCACTGTTCGCCAAGTACACGGTGGAGAAGCTGCTCTCCCTGACCGAGGACGGCCAGAGCTGCTTCAACCAGGTGGGCGGCCTTGAAGTAGCCACCACGGAGACCCGCCTCACCGACCTCAAGCGCAAGCTTGGCTACGCACAGTCCTGGGGCATCGATGGCAAGATCCTCACCCGCGAGGAGTGCAAGGCGCTCTACCCGCTCATCAATGAAGAAGACATCCTGGGCGGCCTCCACGTCCCCTCGGACGGCCTCGCCTTGGCAGCCCGCGCCGTGCAGCTCCTTATCAAGCGCACCGAAGCCGCAGGGGTCAAGTACCAGGGCAACACGGAAGTCACCGGCATTGAACAGTCCGGCCGCCGGGTCACCGGCGTACAGACGGCCGACGGCGTGATCCCGGCTGACATCGTGGTGTCCTGTGCAGGTTTCTGGGGCGCCAAGATCGGCGAAATGATCGGCATGTCCGTGCCGCTGCTCCCCCTGGCCCACCAGTACGTCAAGACCACCCCGGTTCCGGCGCAGCAAGGCAAGAACGAGCTGCCCAACGGCGCCCAGCTGCCCATCCTCCGCCACCAGGACCAGGACCTCTACTACCGCGAGCACGGCGACCGCTACGGGATCGGCTCCTACGCCCACCGCCCCATGCCCGTGGATCTGGACGAACTGGGCAAGTACACCCCTGAAAGCATCAGCGAGCACAACATGCCCTCGCGCCTGGACTTCACCCTGGAGGACTTCCTCCCGGCCTGGGAAGCCACCAAGCAGATCCTGCCTGCCCTGCGCGAAAGCGAAATCGAAGACGGCTTCAACGGCATCTTCTCCTTCACTCCGGACGGCGGCTCCCTGGTGGGCGAGTCCAAGGAAGTGGACGGTTTCTACGTGGCCGAGGCCGTGTGGGTGACCCACTCTGCCGGCGTTGCCCGTGCCGTGGCCGAGGTCCTGGTGGACGGCAAGTCCAAGATCGACCTGGGCGATTGCGATATCCACCGCTTCGAGGAAGTCCAGCTCACCCCGGAGTACGTCAGCGAAACCTCCCAGCAGAACTTCGTGGAAATCTACGACGTCCTGCACCCACTCCAGCCCAAGCTCTCCCCGCGCAACCTGCGCGTCAGCCCGTTCCACGCCCGCCACAAGCAGCTGGGCGGCTTCTTCCTGGAAGGCGCCGGCTGGGAGCGTCCGTACTGGTTCGAGGCCAACGCCGAACTGCTCAAGGAAATGCCGGACGAGTGGCAGCCCCCGGCCCGCGACGCCTGGTCCGCGATGTTCAGCTCCCCCATCGCCGCAGCCGAGGCATGGAAGACCCGTACCGCTGTTGCCATGTACGACATGACGCCGCTCAAGCGGCTCGAAGTTTCCGGCCCCGGCGCCTTGAAGCTGCTCCAGGAACTGACCACCGGAGACCTGGCCAAGAAGCCCGGCGCCGTGACGTACACCCTCCTGCTGGACCACGCGGGCGGCATCCGAAGCGACATCACCGTGGCACGACTGGACGAGAACACCTTCCAGCTCGGCGCCAACGGCAACATCGACACCGCCTACTTTGACCGCGCAGCACGCCACCAGACCGAAAACGGCGGAGCCGAAGACTGGGTACAGGTCCGCGACACCACCGGCGGCACCTGCTGCATCGGCCTCTGGGGTCCGCTGGCCCGGGACCTGGTGGGGACCATCAGCAACGATGATTTCAGCAACGACGGCCTGAAGTACTTCCGTTCCAAGAACGTTGTCATCGGCGGGATCCCCGTCACCGCAATGCGTTTGTCCTACGTGGGCGAACTCGGCTGGGAGCTTTACACCAGCGCGGACAACGGCCAGCGCCTGTGGGACGCACTGTGGAAGGCCGGCCAGCCCTTCGGCGTCATCGCCGCAGGCCGTGCCGCCTTCAGCTCGCTCCGTCTCGAGAAGGGCTACCGTTCCTGGGGCACGGACATGACCACCGAGCACGACCCCTTCGAAGCGGGTCTCGGTTTCGCGGTCAAGATGGCCAAGGAGAACTTCGTCGGCAAGGCCGCTTTGGAAGGGCGCAGCGAAGAAAGCTCCGCACGTCGCCTGCGCTGCCTGACCGTCGACGACGGCCGCAGCCTCGTCCTCGGCAAGGAACCGGTGTTCTATAAGGACCAGGCCGTTGGTTACGTCACCAGCGCAGCCTTCGGCTACACCGTCAAGAAGCCGATCGCCTACGCCTACCTGCCCTCGGCCGTCTCCTTGGGCGACTCGGTGGAAATCGAGTACTTCGGACGCCGGATCCAGGCCACCGTCACCGAGGATCCGCTGTACGACCCCACCATGAGCAGGCTCCGCGGCTAAACCGGCCCTCAAGCCGCCACAGGCAGCGCCCGGACCCGATTCACCCCGCAACCGGGTCCGGGCGCTGCCTTCGCTCTTTCTCCACCCAGCACTTTCGCCACCCGGGATGACCCCACTCCGGACACCCGCCCAGGAAGACACATGATCAGCTCAGAAACCATCAACGACTATCTCGCCCGGCTCGCGGCGCGCCAGCCGACTCCGGGCGGTGGTGCAGCAGCAGCCTTGCACGCAGCACAGGGCGCCGCCCTCGTGGCCATGGTTGCCCGCTACACCACCGGTGAAAAGTACGCCGTCCATGCAGGACTCGTGGAGCGCATCACCAACGACGCCGACCAGTACAGACTCGAGGCGCTGCGCCTCGCCGACGCCGACGAAACCGCCTTCCAAGGCGTCATCGATTCCTACAAACTTCCGGCCGGCACGGACGAACTCAAGGCTGCCAAGAAGGCCGCCATTGACGCAGCCCTGGCAGAAGCCGCCCAAACCCCCGCGCAGCTCATCAAGTTGTCCGGCAGCATTGTGGACCTTGCCACCGAACTCTTCGAGGTGGCCAACATGAACGTCATCAGCGACGTCGCCGCCGCAGCCGACGCCGCCCGCGCCGCAGCCACCACTGCCCGCGTGAATATCGACATCAACGTTGTGGCCATCAAGGACCAGGCCATCCGGGCCGAACTCGCAGGGCAGACCGACGGGTTCGAGGACAAAGTGGTCCTCGCCGCCGACTCCCTGGTGAAGCGGGTCCGCGAAAGGATCCTCGCATGAACACCACCACCCTCTCCGGCAAGCGCCTGGCCTCCCTTATCCAGCAGCGCGCCCAGGACCAGGCCCGGCTGGCCCAGCACGAAGGCATCCACCCCACCCTCGCCGTGGTGGTGGCCACCGATGACGAGTCCACCCACTGGTACGTGCGTTCCATCGAACGGGCGGCAGACAGGGCAGGCATCGATTGCCGGATCGTGGACCTTGGACCCGATGCGACGGAACAGGTCCTCGCGAGCGTCTTGAAGGACCTCAGCTCCGAGCCCTCGGTGCACGGCATCATCCTGCAGACACCCCTGCCAACCGGCGTTGCGGCTGACACCCTGGTGGGGCTGATCGCTCCGGAAAAGGACATCGACGGCGCCAATCCCCTGAGCCTGGGCCGCTTGGCTGTGGGACGGCCGGCTTTCGCTCCGGCCACGGCCCGCGCGGTGGTGGAGCTTCTTGAGCACTATGAGGTGCCGGTAGCGGGCCGCAACGTGACCGTCGTCGGGCGTTCCGCCGTGGTGGGCAAGCCGTTGGCCCTGCTGCTGCTGGAACGGGACGCAACCGTTACTGTCTGCCATTCCAAGTCAGGCGCCCTGGAGACGTACACCCGGCCAGCCGACGTCGTGGTTGTCGCCGCGGGCCGCACCGGCCTCCTGACGGGCGCGCACGTCACCGAAAAGACCGTAGTGATCGACGTCGGCACCAACGTCCTGCCCGACGGCACCCTGGTGGGGGACGTCGACGAAGCGAGCGTCACCGGAGTAGCGGCGGCCTTGACGCCAGTACCCGGCGGCGTAGGCTCAGTGACTACCGCACTCTTGCTGCTCCACACCACAGAAGCCGCCCGCCTTCAGGCCGGGGTTCCGTCCTCCGCCGAACAGCCCGTGGCAGCCGGCGCCGCCTGACCCGCGGCATCGCCGCCCGTTCCTGATCTGGAGGTAAGACCACCATGGCTTCCAAAGCACCACGCCATAACATCGACGAGTCGAAGCTGACCGTCACCAAACCCAAGACCAAGGCCGTAGGCATCCCTGCCGTTGCCAATGCCCTGAAGATCTCGTTCGAGCAGATGGGCGCGGTACGCAGCGTGCAGACGCTGATGGCCGTGAACCAGCTGGATGGGTTCGACTGCATGGGCTGCGCCTGGCCGGAGCACGAGAAGCGCAATGCCGCCGAGTTCTGCGAGAACGGCGCCAAGGCAGTCGCCGAGGAAGCCACGCGGCGCCGGGTCACCCCGGAGTTCTTTGCCGCGCACTCCGTGGCTGACTTGAAGACCCGCGATGATTACTGGCTGGGACAGCAGGGACGGCTGACGCATCCCATGTTCCTCGATGAGGGCGCCACCCACTACGTGCCCATCGACTGGGACGAGGCCTACGAACTGATGGCCGAGGAGCTGCGGGGCCTGGCGTCACCGGACGAGGCTGTTTTCTACACTTCCGGACGCACCTCCAATGAGGCCGCCTTCGTGTACCAGCTGCTGGTCCGAGGGATCGGCACCAACAACCTGCCGGACTGTTCCAACATGTGCCACGAATCGTCGGGCTCGGCCCTGGTCCAGACCATCGGAATCGGCAAGGGCTCTGTGAGCCTGACGGATTTGGAGACGGCCTCGCTGATCTTCGTGGCCGGGCAGAACCCGGGGACCAACCACCCCCGCATGCTCAGTGCTTTGGAGAAGGCCAAGAAAAACGGCGCCATCATTGTCTCCATCAACCCGCTCCCCGAAGCCGGACTCCTCCACTTCGAGAACCCGCAAAACATCTCCGGCATGCTGGTGGGCACCGAGCTGACGGACGACTTCCTGCAGATCCGCGCCGGCGGGGACCAGGCGCTCTTCCAAGGCCTTGGGAAGTACCTGCTCGAGGCCGAAACCGCGGACCGTTCCACGCCGGGATTGGACACCGTGCTGGACCACGCGTTCATTGCCAACCACACCGTGGGCGTGGACGACTACCTCCGGCATCTGGAGAAGGTGGAGTGGGATGACATTGTTGAAGCCTCCGGCCTGACCCTGGAACAGATCCACGCCACCGGCGAACGGCTCCTGGCCTCCAACGCCACCATCGTGTGCTGGGCCATGGGACTGACCCAGCACAAGCACTCCGTGCCCACCCTGCGTGACGTGGTCAACGTCCTCCTGCTCCAGGGAAACATCGGCAAGCCCGGGGCCGGTGTGTGCCCGGTGCGTGGCCACTCCAACGTGCAGGGCGACCGCACCATGGGCATCTTCGAGAAGATGCCGGAGAAATTCCACGACCGACTGGACCACGAGTTTGAGTTCCTCTCACCGCGTGAGCATGGCTACGACACCGTGGCGGCCATCCGTGCCATGCGGGATGGCAAGGTCCGGTTCTTCATGGGCATGGGCGGCAACTTCGTCCGGGCAGCCCCGGACTCCCTGGTCACCGAGGATGCACTGGCCAACACTGCCCTGACCGTGCAGATCTCCACGAAGCTTAACCACTCCCACCTCTCCACTGGCCGCCGGGCCCTGATCCTGCCCACCCTGGGCCGCACGGAGAAGGATGCCCAGGCCTCGGGCGACCAACGCGTCACCGTGGAGGATTCCATGAGCGCCGTCCATGCCTCCCGCGGCCGCCTCAAGCCCGCCAGCGAGCATCTCCATTCCGAGGTGGCCATTGTGTGCAACCTCGCGCACAAGCTCTTCACCGATGCCGAGGGACGGCCGTTGCCCAACACTCCCCGGGCATCCTGGATCTCCCTGCGGGACGACTACTCCCTGGTGCGGAAGCACATCGAGGCAGTGATCGATGGCTTTGAAGACTTCGAGGAACGCATTGCCCATCCGGGCGGTTTCGTGCTGCCCCACCCCCCGCGGGACGCCCGGGCGTTCGACACCCCCACCGGCAAGGCGCTTTTCACCAGGAACGAGCTGGAATACATCAAGATCCCCCCGGGCCGCCTGGTGCTGCAGACCCTGCGATCGCACGACCAGTACAACACCACCATCTACGGCAAGGACGATCGCTACCGCGGCATCCACGGTGGCCGCCGCGTGGTTCTGGTCAGCAAAGCCGACATCGACGAACTCGGCTTCACCGACGGGCAACTGGTACATCTGATCTCGGAGTTCCAGGGCGTCGAGCGCCTGGCGGAAAACTTCCGGATTGTCGCCTATTCGACGCCCAAGGGCTGTGCTGCGGCCTACTACCCGGAAACCAACGTCCTTGTGCCCTTGGATTCGGTGGCCGATACCAGCGGGACGCCCACGTCGAAGTCCGTCATCATCCGGATGGAAGCCGCGTAGGACCTGTACAGAGTGTGACCGGTGCCATAGTATGTGACTGATATATCTTTCCGATGCTTTGGAAGATATCAGTGGCATACTCACGCCACCCACAGACTTCCCAATGAAAACGCCCGTGACAAGACATGAATCAAAGGAGAAGCATTGTCTGACATCACCCAAGCCAACGCGGAGGCCGTCCTGGCCGCCGCACTCGGATCAGCACGCGAAACCGGCACGGCCATGAACATCGCGGTCGTTGATACCGGCGGCAACCTCAAAGCCTTCACCCGCATGGACGGGGCCTGGCTGGGCAGCATCGATATTTCCATCAAGAAGGCACGCACGGCGCGGTACTTCGATATGCCAACCGGATCCATCGGTGGGTTGTCGCAACCCGGCGGACCGCTGTTCAACATTGAAGTCTCCAACGGCGGGCTCATCACTTTCCCCGGCGGCATCCCGCTCCAGGACAGCAACGGCACCGTCATCGGAGCGATCGGCGTCAGGGGAAGCACCGTTGAGAACGACCACACGGTGGCATCGGCAGGAGCGGCCGTTCAACTCCAGGACGCCGCCTAAAGCCAAAAAGTTGTCCAGTTGCCCGTGAACGGCGCTTCGGTGGCCTGAAACCTGGGGAGGTATTTCCTCACCGAAGCGCCGCTTTCGGGCAACTGGCCAGTCCCATTTCCATCAGCAAATGGCCAAAGGAGTGTCATGTCAGGAAACAGAGCAGTCGCCTACAAGGAACCCGGTGTTGTTGAGATCATCAACACCGAGTATCCGACGTTCGAGTTGAAGGACGGACCGGGCGTCAACCCTGCAAATGTTGGCAGGAAGGTGCCCCACGGCGTCATCCTGCGCACCGTGACCACCAACATCTGCGGTTCGGACCAGCACATGGTCCGCGGCCGGACCACGGCACCGCAGAATTTGGTCCTTGGCCACGAGATCACCGGCGAAGTGGTTGAGGTTGGGCCCGACGTCGAATTCATCAAGGTGGGCGACATCGTCTCGGTGCCGTTCAACATCTCCTGTGGCCGCTGCCGGAACTGCAAGGAACGCAAGACCGGCATCTGCCTCAACGTCAACCCCGACCGTCCCGGCAGCGCCTATGGCTACGTGGACATGGGTGGCTGGGTGGGAGGCCAGGCAGAGTATGTCCTGGTCCCGTATGCGGACTGGAACCTGCTGCGTTTCCCGGACCGTGACCAGGCCCTGGAAAAGATCCTGGACCTGACCATGCTCTCGGACATTTTCCCCACCGGCTTCCACGGCGCCGTCACCGCAGGTGTCGGCGTCGGCTCCACCGTCTACGTTGCCGGTGCCGGCCCCGTGGGTATCGCCGCTGCCGTCGGCGCCCAACTGCTGGGCGCCGCCGTCGTGATTGTGGGCGACATGAACGAGGACCGCCTGGCCCAGGCACGTTCCTTCGGCTGCGAAACCGTCAACGTCTCCAAGGGCGACCCGAAGGACCAGATCGAGCAGATCCTCGGCGTCCCGGAGGTCGATTCCGGCATCGACGCCGTGGGCTTCGAGGCCCGCGGCCACGGCAAGGACGCCTCCCACGAGGCACCCGCCACGGTACTGAACTCCCTCATGGACATCACCGCCGCCGGCGGTGCCCTGGGCATCCCCGGCCTCTACGTCACCGGTGATCCGGGCGGAATCGACGAGGCAGCCCAGCACGGCTCGCTCTCGCTCTCCCTGGGCACCGGCTGGGCCAAGTCCCTGTCCTTCACCACCGGTCAATGCCCGGTGATGAAGTACAACCGCCAACTCATGATGGCGATCCTCCATGACAAGGTCCAGATCGCCAAGGCCGTCAACGCCAAGGCCATCCCGCTCGAAGACGCACCCCGCGGCTACGCGGAGTTCGACGCCGGAGCGGCAACAAAGTTCGTGCTGAACCCCAACGGATACGTGAAGGCCTAGTACGGAACCACAGATACCGGGAGCGGCAGGGTAAGCATCACGGGAAGGCCCTGCCGCCCCCCGGCATCTGCACTTAACAGCACCCCCGCACCAGGAAGTGGGCCGCCATGCTCGCACAGGTCGTCGCCGACCCTCCCACCGCCAGCCCGCCACGCGGCCATCAACACGCGCTTGGCTGGGCCCAGGCGCGCCAGCTTGCCTTTGACTGCGCCGCGCCGCTGGGCTCCCTCCTGGTACCGCTTCGGGACGGGATAGGACGCGAGCTGACCTCCGCCGTGGCAGCAACCCGGGCCATCCCGCACTATGCCTCCTCGGCCATGGACGGCTGGGCCATCAGCGGCAGCGGGCCATGGACGCTCACCACGCCGGGAACGCCACTGGAACCGCATCACGCAAGCATCATCGCAACCGGCGGCCTGGTACCTGCCGGAGCCTCGGGCATCCTGCGGAAAGAAAGCGGCCTGGTAACCGACAGCGCGCCAGGACACCTTTCGATCAAACCCGACGCGAAGCCCGGAGAAACACTCCCGGGCCGCCATATCCGGCCCGCCGGAGAGGAAGCCGCCGCCGGCGATGTCCTCATTCCCGCAGGGACCCTCCTGAATCCGGCACATATTGCCCTGGCCGCCGTAGCAGGCCACGACGAGGTGGAGGTTCGGCGCAAGCCGATGGTCGCCGTCGTACTTACCGGATCGGAAGTGGTCACCTCAGGTGAGCCCGGCCCCGGGCAAGTCCGCGATACCTTCGGGCCGCAGCTCGGAACGGTCATTTCCCAACTGGGCGGAATGCCCGGCGGTCAGCTCAGGATTGGGGACTCGTACCAGGAGTGGCTGTGGGCCCTCTCCGGCCCCGACGGTCCGTGGGCGGATGTCACCATCACTACCGGAGGCACAGGCAAATCCGGGACCGACCACTTCCGTGCTGCCATTGCCGCGATGGGCGGAAGGTTGTTGCTTGACGGAATAGCCATGCGGCCAGGCCACCCCGCAGTCCTGGCAGAGCTTCCGGACGGACGGTTCGTGATCGGACTCCCGGGAAATCCACTCGCCGCCATGATCGCCCTCATAACCCTGGCCGGGCCGCTGCTTGCCGCCCTCGGAAACCGGGACCTGCCTGCTGCCACGGAGCTGACGTCCGGCGCGGACATCGACGCCGACCCCGGCAGGACGCGGCTGGTGCCCTGCACGATCGAGCACGGACTCGCTTTCCCCGTACCGCACACCGGCCCGGGAATGATGCGGGGACTGGCTTGGGCGGATGGATTCATGGCCGTTTCACCCGAAGGCGTTGAGGCCGGCCAGGGTGTTCCCGTCATGCCCCTGCCGTGGACTGAGCCCGGCGGGAGGTCCGCATGAACCGCTGAGCCTCCCGAGGGGCGGTCCAGGCCGGTCTAGGATGAGAATTATGGCCGTACCCAGCAACCCTGACATCGACAAGGACGCAGACGCCCAGGGCGGAGGCGTCCAGTCAGTGGACCGTGCCCTCCAGATCCTGGAAATCCTTGCCCGCGAGGGAGACGCCGGCGTCAGCGAGATTGCCGACGAAATGGGTGTGCACAAGTCCACCGTGTCCCGGCTGGTGGGGTCCTTGGTTACGCGTGAACTGGTCCGGCAGAACAGCGAGCGGGGCAAGTACCAGCTCGGCTTCGGAATCCTGCGCCTGGCCTCCTCCATCCCCGGCAGGCTGAGCGTGGTGCACGAGGCCAGGGAAGTCCTGGAAGCACTGGCCTCCGAATACAAGGAAACCGTCAACCTGGCTGTGCTGCGCTCCAATTACGCAGTCAACGTGGACCAGGCCATGGGCCCCTCCACCTTGGCCACGTACGACTGGGTGGGCAGCCTGACGCCGCTGCATGCCACCTCCAGCGGCAAGGTGCTCCTGGCTGCCCTGACGGCCGACGAACGGAGCCAGGTCTTCAAGGCCGTGGGACTCCCTGCACGGACGCCGCGGACCATCACCAACCGCGGGGTGCTCGAAAAGCAACTGCACGACGTCGCGCGGAACGGGTACGCGGTGGTGCATGAGGAGTTCGAGATCGGCCTTACTGCCGTTGCCGTGCCCATTTTCAACCACTTGGGAAATGTCATCGCGGCCGTGAGCATCTCCGGCCCGGCGTTCCGCTTTACCCCCGAGGACCAGCCGGGGCTCATCGACGGCCTCCGCGAGGCAGGCCTGAGCATCAGCGCCAAGATGGGCTACCGGCACCGCTAAGGCCGCTGCCAGCCCCCGCCAGCCGCCCCTGGCAGGCCATGGCGCAACGCTTTTCACCATACGCAACAGCACGGCCTGCGGCCAATTGATATATCAATGTGCTATTAAAGAGCCGTTACCTCTTGACTTTGAGTGTGAGGCAGCGCACTCTGTTGCTTACCGCGAATGTTGTTGATTACTGCGGAACGCCGGGATCCCCAACCAGGCCCAAGCATCCACACATACACGCAAGCCCATGATTCCGAGCAAAGGACCCGCTCATGGCTATAAACAGTGGCACCAAACCCTTAACACCGGAGGAGTTACCGGCCGGCGACCAGCCCGCCGATGCTCCCCCTGCAGAAACCCGCACCCGCACGGAAACGCCCAAGGACAGCCTTAGCGTCTCCCCTGACGAAACCAACCCCGCAGTCCTCGACGTTGAGGACGGAGGCGCAGAATCCCTGCCCGATTCGGAAGAGTACGAGCAGATCCTGGAAGAACTGCGCCACGCCAAAACCGAGCAGGCCGTCTCTGCCCGCCGGAACCGCAAACTTACCCTCGACAAAGTCACCTTCGGGATCACGGGCGCCATCGCCGTCGCCTTCGTGGTTTGGGGCTTCGTTGGCCGTGACAGCCTGTCCGACACCTCCAAGGGAGCCCTCAGCTGGGTCATGGAGTACACCGGCTGGCTGTTCATGGTGCTCGCCTCGCTGTTCGTGATCTTCGTGCTGTGGCTTGCCCTGGGCAAGTTCGGCAACATCCCGCTGGGCAAGGACGGCGAAAAGCCCGAGTACAAGACCGTGTCCTGGGTGGCCATGATGTTCGCCGCCGGCATGGGCATCGGCCTCATGTTCTACGGTGTGGCCGAACCGCTGTACCACTACATTTCCCCGCCGCCGGGAACGGTGGATGGCCGCACTCCAGCAGCCGTCCAGACAGCCATGGCCACCTCGATCTTCCACTGGACACTCCATCCGTGGGCCATGTACGCCGTGGTGGGCATCGCCATGGCCTACGGCACCTACAGGCTGGGACGCCGGCAGCTGGTCTCCGCGGCCTTCACGTCGCTGTTCGGCATCCGCATGGTGGAGGGTCCCGTAGGGAAGTTCATCAACATCCTGGCCATCTTCGCCACCCTGTTCGGTACCGCTGCGTCCTTGGGCCTCGGTGCCCTGCAAATCGGCAGCGGCATGACGTCCAACGGCTGGATGGGTGAAGTGGGGACGCCGATCCTGGTGGTCATCGTCGCAGTCCTGACATTCTGCTTCGTGGCCTCGGCAGTGTCCGGCATCAGCCGCGGCATCCAGTGGCTCTCCAACATCAACATGGTCCTGGCCGTGGTGCTGGCCGTCATCGTGTTCGTCGCCGGACCCACGTTGTTCATCCTCAACCTCATCCCGTCCTCGATCGGCGACTATGCCCGTGACCTCGCAGAAATGTCTTCGCGGACCGAAGCCGTAGGCGACGACGCGCTGCGCAGCTGGCTGACCAGCTGGACCATCTTCTACTGGGCCTGGTGGATCTCCTGGACGCCCTTCGTCGGACTGTTCATTGCCCGCATCAGCCGGGGCCGCACCATCCGACAGTTCGTCACCGGCGTGCTGCTGGTCCCGAGCATCGTCAGCGTCATCTGGTTCTGCATCTTTGGCGGCGCCGCGTTCAACGTCCAGCAAGAAGCAGACAAGGCCGGAACCCCCGGACTCGTGACCATGGTGGATGGCGCACCGTCCATCAACTTCGATGGCGCCCTCTTCGACCTCGTGAAGAACCTGCACATGCCGGACTGGCTCACTGGAGCCGTCATTGTCCTGGCCATGGTGCTCGTAGCCATCTTCTTCATCACCGGCGCAGACGCGGCCTCGATCGTCATGGGCTCCCTGAGCTCCAACGGTGCAGAACATCCCCGCCGCGGCGTGGTCATCTTCTGGGGTTGCCTCACAGGTGCCGTTGCCGCCGTCATGCTTTTGGCCGGTGGCGACGAACCTTCCGAGGCCCTGTCCGGGCTGCAACGGGTCACCATTGTGGCGGCGCTGCCGTTCATCATCGTGATGCTGCTGCTCTGCTTCGCCTTGGCCAAGGACCTGCGGCGCGATCCGCTCTCCCTGCGCCGGCGGCTCGCCACCTCGGTGGTGGAGCGGGCCATCCGCACCGGCGTGGAACAACACCGCGGAGTCCAGTTCGATCTTGTGACCAAGCACGAGTGCGCCGAGAAATGCTCCGACGCCGATTGTCCCGGCGGCACGCCCACGGGCAGCCTTCCGACAGTCGACAGCCCACGGGCAGATAACAACTAACCCCAGCCACCCAGCAGTTAGGTAGAACCGCCATGCCCCAAACCCCCGTAGAGGCAAGCCCCGTCCGCGTGATCAACGATTCAAAGGACCGGATGTCCGTCACCGTGGACGGCACCAACCCGGTGACCGTCCGGATTGAACTGATCGGCGGCTGCCCGTGCGGCTCCGAGCACACTCGGACGGGCTCCTACGTGGACAGCGACCTGGGC
This sequence comes from Paenarthrobacter sp. NPDC018779, assembly GCF_044391085.1. NCBI lineage: Bacteria > Bacillati > Actinomycetota > Actinomycetes > Micrococcales > Micrococcaceae > Paenarthrobacter > Paenarthrobacter sp. NPDC018779. Next base: position 19,689 of record NZ_JBIRZS010000026.1, read on the forward strand.
CGCTGACCTCCTGAAGAACCCAGACAACACAACAGCAGGCGCCGGATATCCGGCGCCTGCTGCGTTGTATTGCGACTGATGGACCAGAGGCCTACTTGGGCATCAGCACGGTGTCGATGAGGTAGACCGTGGCGTTGGCCGTGTGGACGCCGCCGCAGATCACGTTGGCGCCGTTAACCGTCAGGGCATCCTTGGAGCCGGCAACGGTCACTTCGCCACCCTGTACCGTCTTGTGCGTTCCAACGATCTGGTCCGGGGTCAGCTGGCCGGGGACCACGTGGTAGGTGAGGATCTTGCTCAGCGTGGCGTCGTCCGTCTTGAGCGCCTCGATCGTGGCGGGGTCAATCTTCGCGAAGGCGTCGTCAACCGGAGCGAAGACCGTGAATTCGCTGCCGTTCAGGGTGGAGACCAGGTCCACCTTCGGGTTCAGCTTGCCCGAGACAGCCGCGGTGAGGGTCTTGAGCAACGGGTTGTTGGAAGCGGCAACAGCTACCGGATCCTGCGCCATGCCTACAACCGAACCGGCGCCGTCCGGAACCTGTGCAGCGTAGCCGGCGCAGCCCGGGCCAACCAGGTCACGGGCCGGATCCATGGCGGCGCTGGAGGCCATGGCCGAACTGGAAGAAGCCGATGGCGACGGCGCCATGGACGAAGCCGACGGTGCGGCGGACGAAGACGCGGAAGAGCTGGAGCTACCTGAACCACCACAGGCCGTGAGTCCGAGAAGGGCGGCGGCAGTGAGGCCAACGAAGGCGAGGGCGGGGCGCTTTGTGGACAACATCTCATTCTCCTTGTTTGTGGAACCAGGGCGTTGGATCCAGTGGGTGTGGGACACGGTTTGCCTGCGACGCTTTTGCCTCACCTGCGGTTTGTGTCTCACCAGCCATTCGGAGGGCTGGATCACATGGATGGGTGGGATTTAAAAAAACTTTTCCAACCCGTTCCGCTAAAACCAACGCGAGGTCATTTACGGCCCATGTTGGCCCTCCTAATGGGCCCTAAGTGACCTCGCGTTGGAATTGAGTGACCTCGCGTTGGAATGGTGACAGGATGGGCGGATGGCGTTGGACATCCCTCCGCACTTCTACGGCGAACTCATCACTTCCAGTGTCCGCGTGGTCACGTGGAACGTGTGGGGACTCTATGGTCCATGGGAGCAGAGGGAAACCGCCATTGTCTCTGCCCTAAAAGAGGCACAGCCGGACATCGTTGTCCTCGCGGAGTCCTGGCAGAAGGGCCTGGACAGCCAATGCCGACGCCTGGCAGGACCGCTCGGCTTGCCGCATCACTCTTTCACAGGAGTTGCCGCCCAGGAAGACCAAGCCGCGTTATCCGGCGTCGGAATTCTTTCCCGGTGGCCCATCACGGCGAGCGCAAGCCGTACCTTAGGGGAGCTGCGCGTGCTCTCCGTGGTCATTCAGGGACCCCGCGGGGAGCTCTCCGTCCATGGCGTGGTGATGGACGCGTGGTGGCTGGATCAAAGCCAGGAACGCCAGGACGCCGTCCGGGAACTGTGCCTCCACCTCCGGGGAACGCAAGACGAGAGCACTCCGCTGATCCTCGCCGGTGACTTCAACGCCGATCCTGACAGCGATGAGATGCGCCTGCTGACCGGACGTACCGCACCACCGGCCAAGGGACTCTCTTTCTACGATGGGTGGGAAGTTGCCGGCTCCGGCGCGGGACATACGTGGTCCAACGCCAACGCGTCCGCCCGGCAGTTGTTGTGGCCTGACCGCCGGATCGACTACATCTTCTCCGCAACGCCCCGGCGAGGAGGAGCCGGTCATCCGGTAGCGGCGTCACTTCTCGGCATCGGAGCCGTGGCCGGCGTGCATCCCTCGGACCACTACGCCGTCCAGGCGGACCTCAGGTACTGACCCCGTCGCTCTGGCGTACCTGCAGTGACCGGTGTCAGGATGGGCGGATGGCTATCGAAGTTCGTCCCGCCACGGTGTTCGACGACGTCAAGACCATGGTGGGCCCCAAGAAACCCGACTCCAACGTGTGCTGGTGCCTGAGCTACCGCATCCCCTCGAAGCTCAACCAGAGCCTCCAGAAACAGGAACGCGGCAAGTACGTCGAGGGGCTGGTCGCCGAGGATCCGCCTCCTGGGGTTTTGGCGTACGACGGCGACGAGGTAGTTGGGTGGGCGGCCGTCCACCCGCGGGCGGACACCAGTTTCGCAACGAACCGGAAGATCCCGCACGTGGACGATTCCAAGGTGTGGTCTGTATGGTGCATCCGCGTGAAGCCCGGTCACCGCGGCAAAGGGATCTCGCACCACCTCTTGCAGGGCGCCATCGACTTCGCCAAGGCGCACGGCGCACCTGTCCTCGAGGGATACCCCGTGGACAACAGGGGCAGCAAAGTGGACCTCACCATGGCCTACGTGGGCACGCGGAGGCTCTTCGAGAAGGCCGGGTTCAAGAAGGTCGCCGAGACCACGTCCGTCCTCAACGGCTTCCCGAGGGTCCTGATGCGCCTGGACCTCACCTGACGTGCCCAACTGTGACAGCAAACGTTCCACTGGGGCCTCTGTGGAACGTTTGCTGTCCCTCAGATGGGCGTGGAGCCTTGCAAACGCGCTGTCATCCGGTGTGCTTCGGCCATGAGCAACTTGCCGAGAAAATCCTGCCGCTCCCCACGGAACCGCGGCTCGATCCCAGTCAAGGACAACGCCCACGCCGGTTGGCCCTGCCGGTCGAAAACCGCGGCCCCCATCCCCCAACTCCCTTCCAGGACCAGCCCGGGGTTCACCGAATAGCCGGCCAGCCGGGTCCGTTCCAGGTTGTCCCGGACCACGTCCGCAGGATGCCCGTCGGCGAATTCCCCGGCGTGCGCGGCCCAGTCCTCCAAGAGACTTTCCTGCTCGCCTGGATCCATGAAAGCCATGATCGCGGTTCCCGCCGAAGCCACGCCCAGGGGAAAGCGAACCCCCTCATGCAGCACAAAGGACCGCACCGGGAACGAACCCTCCTCCCGCAGCACACACACGGTTTCGTTGCCGCGTCGGATGGAAAAGAACGCGCTCTCCCCTGTTTCCGCGGCCAGTCGACGCAGGGACGGCCGGGCAAGTTCCTCCATGGGGAAGCGGGCCGCGGCAACGGAGCCCAGCAGGAAGACCTCCGGCCCCAGGACCCACTTACTCGTGGCTTCCTCGTGTTCCACCAAGCCCTCCGCCGCCAGTGACGTGAGCAGTCGATAGGCCGTGGGCCGCGTCAGTCCGGACTCGCGAACAACCCCAGCAAGGGACATCCCGGCCGGCTTGCGCCCCACCAAACGAAGCAGCGCCGCTACGCGGCCCACCACTTGGGCGCCTTGGACCGGGTTCGACGACGGCACCGGTTTTGAAGACGGCACCGCCTTTGCGCGTGCCGTCGCCTTTGCAGGCCCTGCTTTCTGGTCAGCCATAGTTACTCCCGAAGATTCATCCACAATATGGACACCTCCCACTCTATCGTCCACAGCATGAGCGAGGGAGTCCGGCCGGCCTTGCCCCCTCTAAGCACCACTCCTAGGCTCAGTAGCCAGGGAACAACAAGTCCACAAAGTGGATACTCAAGGAGGAGCCGCCCAATGTCGAAGCTGCATCCCAACGCCAGCCAAGCGCTACGTGACCTTTTGGCAGACGGCCAGACGATCGCCGTCGGGGGCTTTGGCCTCAGCGGCATCCCCGCCGACCTGATCGACGCCGTCCGCGAGTCGGACGCAAAGGACCTCACCATCGTCTCGAACAACATGGGCATCGATGGCAAGGGCTTAGGCGTCCTGATCGAGGCCGGACAGGTCCGGAAGGTCATTGCGTCCTACGTCGGCGAGAACAAGCTTTTCGCCGAGCAGTACCTTGCGGGCAGGCTGGAGGTCGAGTTCACCCCGCAGGGCACCCTTGCCGAGCGGCTGCGCGCCGGGGGCGCCGGGATTCCCGCGTTCTATACGCGAACCGGCGTGGGCACCTTGGTGGCGGAGGGCAAGCCCCATGAAGAGTTCGACGGCGTCACGTACGTCCGCGAGCGCGCCATCACCGCGGATATTGCCTTGGTCCACACCCACACCGCGGATACCGACGGCAACCTCGTGTACCGCTACACCGCGCGGAACTTCAATCCCGTCGTCGCCACTGCCGGCAAGGTGACCATCGCCGAGGCGGAGGTGATCGTGCCGCTGGGCGAGCTGGATCCGAACCACGTTGTCACCCCGGGCGTCTATGTCCAGCGGCTGGTGCAGGCAAGCGACCGGGTCAAGGACATCGAGCAACGCACGGTCCGGCAACGTCCCGAATCCGTCCCGGCCTAAGCAAAGCCTAAGCAAAGGAGCACACACCATGGCATGGACACGTGACCAGATGGCCGCCATCGCGGCCGAAGAACTCAACGACGGCGACTACGTCAACCTGGGCATCGGCATCCCCACGCTGGTAGCCAACAACCTGCCCGACGGCGTGCGGGTGGTCCTGCAGAGCGAGAACGGCCTCCTCGGCATGGGACCGTTCCCGTACGAGGGCGAGGAAGACGCCGACCTCATCAACGCCGGCAAGCAGACCGTCACCATCAACCCCGGCGGCAGCATCTTCGACTCGGCCACCTCCTTCGGCATGATCCGCGGCGGCCACGTGAAAGTCGCCATCCTGGGCGCCATGCAGGTTTCCGGCAGCGGCGACCTCGCCAACTGGACCATCCCCGGAAAGATGGTCAAGGGCATGGGCGGTGCCATGGATTTGGTGGCCGGCACCCCGCGCGTGGTGGTCCTGACCGAGCACAACGCCAAGGACGGTTCTGCCAAGATCGTCACCGAATGCACCCTGCCCCTCACCGGGCTCAAGTGCGTGGACCGGATCATCACGGACCTCGCCGTTTTCGACATCGTTCCCGACTCGGAAACCTGCGAAACGCACGACGGCGGCACGCGGCTCCTGCTGACCCGGCTCGCCCCGGGCGTCACGGTCGAAGAGCTGCGCGACAAGACCGACGCGGAGTTCACGGCCGCGCTGGCAGAGGGTGCCGCTGAAGAAACACTGGAAGGAGCCAACGCATGAGCCTCAAGGACCAGTTCGGCAAAGACATCCTGCTCACGGGCTGGGGACACAGCAAGTTCGGCAAGCTCACGGACGACACCCTGGAAGCCCTGATTGTCCAGGTTGCCGGTGAAGCCATCCGGAACTCCGGCCTCGAGCCAAAGGACATCGACGAGATCTACCTGGGCCAGTTCAACTCCGGCATGCAGCCCCTGGGCTTCACGTCTTCGCTGGCATTGCAGCTCTCGGCGGATCTGGCCAACGTTCCCGCCACGCGCACGGAGAACGCCTGCGCCTCCGGATCGGCAGCCTTCCAGCAGGGCGTCAAAGCCGTGCTCGCCGGAACCGCGCGGAACGTCCTGGTGATCGGCGCCGAGAAAATGACCGACGCCGGCGCGGATGTTGTGGGGGCAGCCCTCCTCGGCGCTTCCTACGAGATGGCCGGGAAACCCTCCACCACCGGGTTCACGGGCCTCTTCGCGGAAGTCGCCAAGCACTACGAAAAGCGCTACGGCACAGGGATAAGCTGCACCGGTTTCGAAGCTGGCCTGGGCGATGTCCTCGGCTCCATCGCTGCGAAGAACCACCGCAACGGCATGGACAACCCCTACGCCCAGATGCACCGCGATTTCGGCGAAGAGTTCTGCAGGACCATCTCGGACAAGAACCCCATGGTGGCCGAGCCCTTGCGCCGCACTGACTGTTCGCCGGTCTCGGACGGTGCCGCCGCCGTCGTACTTTCAGCCAGGGAAACCAACGGCGCAACCGCAGCCGTGCGCCTGGCCGGGTTCGGTCACGCCAACGACTTCTTCCCGGCGGACAAGCGCGACCCCACCGAGTTCGCCGCCACGCGAGCGTCGTGGGAGCGGGCGTTCGGCATGGCCGGTGTTGGCGTCAACGATCTCGACTTCGCCGAGGTCCACGATTGCTTCACCATCGCCGAGCTCATCATGTACGAGGCCATGGGCCTGACCCAGCGTGGCGAAGGCTCCCGGGCCATCAAGGAAGGCTGGGTGTACAAGGACGGAAAGCTGCCCGTCAACGTGTCCGGTGGGCTGAAAGCCAAGGGCCACCCCGTCGGCGCCACCGGTGTTTCGCAGCACGTCATCGCTGCCATGCAACTCAGTGGCACGGCCGGCGACATGCAACTCCCCAACGCACGGCGCGGGGCAGTCCAGAACATGGGCGGCGTGGGCATCGCGAACTACGTAAGCATCCTCGAATCCCTCTAGTACCCAACTGGGGGACAGCAAACGTTCCACTGAGCTCTCGGTGGAGCAAGTGCTGTCCCCTAGTTGGGTCCGGCGGGGTCAGCGGTTCCGGATCAGCGCCGCGATCTCCGTGAATCCGAGCCGCTCCGCATTCTGCAGGGCAGTCCGGCCTTGGGGATCGCGGATGTCCGGGTTGGCCCCGGCCGCAAGGAGTTGCCGGACCACGTCCTGCTGGTTCGGTCCGCCGTTGTTGAGCAGGATCGCTTCCTGCATGGCCGTCCAGCCCAAGTTGTTGACGTGGTCCACCGGCACTCCGGCGGCGATCAGGATCCGCACGGTGTCCGTGTGTCCGTGCTCACTCGCGGGGATCAGCGCCGTGCCGCCGTACCGGTTGATGCTGCGGACGTCGGCGCCGGCCTGCAACGTCAGCTGCAGGACCTCGTTGAACCCCTCGGCTCCGGCGTACAGGAACGCGGAGTCCTGGATCCCGTCCTTCGCGTTGACGTTCCCGCCGGCAGCGATCAGCTCACGAACCCGGGCGGGATCGTTGGCTTTCGCGGCGAGGATCAGGAGCCGGTCGGTTTCCAATTGGGCCTCCGGTGACAGTTTGGGCGGAACGGACGACGACGGACCGGGCCCCGCGCTCGCCGCTGCCGCTGAGCTGGGGGCTGCTTGAGTGCTGGCCGGGCTGGAAGGCGAGGGAACCGCCGTCGTGTCTGACGGAGAGGCCGTCGGCGAACCGGCCGGGCCCGCAGGAGAACCCGCGGCGCAGCCGGCCACAAGTCCGGCGATCAGCAGCAGTCCCAACCCCACCACCGGCGTTTTTGTGGACGAAACACTCCTGGAGCGCGTCCAAGAGCGCAGCATCCGTTCAAAAGCTCCGGAGGGGGACTTCATCTCCAAAGGCTACTTCGCCGCGGCGGCCAAGGCCTCGGCACCGGCGGTAGCGCAGGCTTCGTCGAGGGCACCGTCAGGAGCTCCGCCGACGCCGATGCCTGCCACCGAAACACCATTCACTTTGACGGGCACACCACCGGCTAGGAAGAGCGTCCCGGGGAGGTCGGCGATGGACGGACCATTGCCGTTGACGCGCTTGGCCAACTCGCTGGTGGGAGCACCGAATGCGGCTGCGGTGTAGGCCTTCTGCTTGGCGGCCTCGATGGTGTGCTCGGCGGCATTGTCGCCGCGTAGGAGGGCCTGGACGGTGCCGAAGCGGTCCACCAAGGCAACGGTCACGAACGGCAGTTTGTCCGCCTGGCATTTGGCGAGTGCCGCATTGACGGCCTTGCTGGAGGCACCAACGGTAATACGGTTCTGGGCGACCACGTTCTCTGCAGCGGGTGTGACCTCGGCGGGAGCCTTGGCGGCAACGACGGCCGGGGCGGCTTCGGGGGCTACAGCGTTGGCCACAGCCGTGATCCCACCGGTGAGCAGCAGTGCTCCGGCAGCGGCGGCGGCAATCATCTTGTTGGACATCTTCATGGTTTCTCCTTGGCACGTTCTTGGGTACAGCTCCATGCTTCCGGCCGACACCCCGCGCCCACATCGGCCAGGCGCCGGTCCCGGCCTCATCCTTTCCGTCGGCGGTATCAGCCAAAAGGTGGAGAGACCTGCAACTGCGCGAGACCTAGCATGGAAAGAGCGCCCTCAACCGAACGGGAACCACCCATGACACCTGCCCCCAAGCCACCGGCCGACGGCCACCTGGATGGCCGCATCGACGTGGTGGTCCACCTTGGCTTCGCGGTGCTCATGGTCGCTTCGGGGGTCCGGTACGTCATGCGCCACGCACCCGCGGACAACCTCTGGACCGTCGCGCTGGCCGCGGCCGTATGCGCCCTCTACGCAGCGACGGCCGTCCTGGCCCGGCGGAACCGCGGCCCATGGCTTCCGTGGATGGTCGCCTTGCTCGCCGCCTGGGCAGCGCTGGTCATCGTGGCGCCCAGCTTCGCGTGGTGCTCGTTCGCCATCTTCTTCCTCTGCCGTAGCGTTTTCCGCGGCTGGCCCGCGTACGTTGCCGGCGGCGCGACGGCGGCGGCCACCGCCGTCGGGCTGTTCCGCCTGAGCGACTGGACCGATGTTGCCATGGTGCTGGGTCCGCTGGCCGCGGGCGTGCTGCTGACCTTGATCTACGACAAGATCGAGCGCGACGCCGCCGTGCAACGGAAGTTGCTGGCGGACGTTTCCACGGCCCAGGACCAGCTCGCCGCGAGTGAGCGCGCTGCCGGAATTGCGGCCGAGCGCGAGCGGGTTTCCCGGGAGATCCATGACACCGTGACGCAGGGCCTGGCCAGCAGCCTGCTCTTGCTGGAGGCCACCCAGCGTTCGTGGCCGGACCCGTCAGCCCGTGACGACCTGCTCAAGGCCACCGGACTCCTCCGCCGGAACCTGGCCGATACCCGCAGCCTGGTCCATGAACTTTCCGCGCCGGGCCTTGAGTCCGGCCCCCTCGAAGACGCCTTGGAACACGCAGCCCGGCAATACGTCGCAGCCATCACCGTCCACGTCACCGGTGACCCCAGGACCGTTCCCGCCGAAGTGCGGCACACGCTGCTCCGCGTCACCCAGAGCGCGGCGGCAAACATCGGCCTGCACGCTGGTGCCCGGCACGCCAGCGTGACACTGGGGTACCTTCCGGGGGCGGTCACTTTGGACGTGTACGACGACGGCCGCGGCTTTGATCCCGGAGCGGTACCACCGCCGTCGGAAGCCGGAGGGTACGGGCTGCGGGCCATGCGGCAGCGGGTGGAACAGTTGGGCGGACAATTGTCCGTAGAAAGCACACCCGGCGAAGGCACCATCATCGCGGCCCAGTTGCCCCTGCCGGAAGACACCCCATGAGCGCTGGCGGAGGAGACCCCGTGACCATCATCTCCGTGCTCCTGGTGGACGACCACACGGTTGTCCGGAGCGGACTCAAGGCGCTGCTTGGCACCCAGGCGGATATCGCCGTCGTCGCCGAGGCAGCCTCCGGTGAGGAAGCCCTGCAGGCTGCCCAGGAGCACTCCCCTGCCGTGATCCTGATGGACCTGGCCATGGGCGCGGGCATGGACGGGATCGAGGCCATCAAGCAGGTGCGGCAGGGCAATCCGCGGCAGGCGATCATAGTGTTCACCACCTACGATTCGGACGCGGACATTGTCCGGGCCGTCGATGCCGGTGCCATGGGGTATCTGCTCAAGGACGCGGCACCGGAGGAGATCTTCGCCGCAGTCCGCGGTGCGGTGCAGGGCAAAAGCGTCATGAGTGCGCCCGTAGCGTCGAGGCTATTCCAGCAACTCCGCAATCCGGACGACATCCTCACCCCGCGCGAAGCGGAATTGCTCAGCCTCCTCACCCAGGGCCTCAGCAACCGCGACCTGGGCAAACGGCTGTTCATCTCCGAAGCGACCGTCAAAACGCACCTTGCCCACATCTATGCCAAGCTCGGCGTGGAAACCCGCGCCGCCGCCATCGCCACGGCGATCCGGCGGGAAGGGATGCGCTGAGTTTCCCCTGCTTTCCCTATATGACCGGGAACTGCATTGGATTAAACTGACGCTATGTCCGACGCCTCAGGACGCAAGATGTTCAAGCATTCCGGAACGGCACTCCTGTTCCGCGGGATCCTGGCTGTGCTGTTCGGCTTCGCCATTGCCGCACTCCCCGTGTCCACGGTTTTCGCCCTGGTGTTCGTGTTCGGAGTCTTCGCGATCGTTGACGGCCTCACCAATGTTGCCCACTATTTCTACGATCCCTCCCGCCATTCACGGTGGTCCCTGATCGGCGGCTTCATCTCAATCGCCGCGGGCCTCGTGGCCGTTGCCTGGCCAGGCATGACGGCGTCCGCCCTGGCAGTGCTGATCGGATTGTGGGCGCTGATCCTGGGCGTCTCCGAAATCATCCTGGCCTTCGCAGCCCGGAGCACCATGAGCGGCTGGCCTGTCTGGCTGCTCACCGGGGTGGTGACGGCCCTCTTCGGGTTGCTGGTGATCGTCAACCCGGGCCTCGGATTCCTTGCCATGGCGGGCTTCCTTGCCGCATTTGCCGTGATTGCCGGGCTGCTCCTGATTGTGTGCGGCATCAGGCTCCGCCGGGGTGCACGAAGCCCCTTGGTCTACGCCAACTGACGCCGGTCGCACAGCGTCCGCAGCGGTAGCAATCCTTTCGGAGGGGATGCGCGCGGCCCCAAGTTCGGTAAGTTAGTGGCTGTGAAGATAGCTACCTGGAACGTGAACTCCCTCCGTGCCCGCGCCGACCGCGTGGAAGCCTGGCTTGAGCGCAGCGACTGCGATGTCCTGGCCATCCAGGAGACCAAATGCAAGGACGACAACTTCCCGTGGGAGCTCTTCGAGCGCATGGGCTACGAGGTGGCCCACTTCGGAGTCAACCAGTGGAACGGCGTGGCCATCGCCTCCCGGGTGGGCTTGGAAAACGTGGAGCGGACCTTCATCGACCAGCCGGCCTTCGGCAAAGCGGGCAAGAACCCCGCCCAGGAAGCCCGCGCCATCGCGGCAACATGCGGCGGGATCCGCGTCTGGAGCCTCTATGTGCCCAACGGCCGCTCGCTCGACGACGAGCACATGCCGTACAAGATCAAGTGGCTGGAAGTTCTCCAGGGTCAGGCAGCCGAGTGGGTCAAGGCCGATCCCACCGCCCAGATCGCCTTGATGGGTGACTGGAACATTGCACCGTTCGACGACGATGTGTGGGATATCCAGCTCTTCCGCGACAACAACTTCACCCACGTCAGCGAACCGGAGCGCGCCGCCTTCCACGCGTTCGAAACCGCAGGCTTTACCGACGTCGTCCGCCCTTACACCCCGGGGCCCGGTGTTTACACGTACTGGGACTACACGCAGCTGCGCTTCCCCAAGAAGGAAGGCATGCGCATCGACTTCTGCCTCGCCTCGGCACCATTGGCCGCGCGGGTTACGGGCGCGTCGATCGACCGCGAGGAACGCAAGGGCAAGGGTGCCTCGGACCATGCTCCCGTGATTGTGGAACTCGCCGACTAACCACCCAACGATTCGGAGTGAAAGGGGCTGGCTGGACATGAGTGGAAACCTGTACAGGGGCCAGGCCGGCCTGCCCTTTTCGTCGTCCCTGCGGATCTACGAGCCGCTCGAGGCGTTTCCCGCGGAACAACAGCGCCAACTCGTGGCGGACAGCGGCAGGATCGGTTCCCGGGCCGCCGTCGAAAATGCGGAGCTGCAGGCCTCGCTGGGACGCATCACGCGCACCGGCGGCGACCCGTTTCCGACCGGAAGAACCGACCTTGTGCGCATGACGCGCGTCCCCAACGGGCGGCACGCCGCACTGGATGACTCCGGTGAAGAGACGCCAGCGGACGACGCCGGTCGCCTGCTTTACTGCCCCAGCCAACTGGTGATTCGGGCCGGCTTGGCGGCAAACGCCCTCATGGACGGGGTACACAGCCCGCTCGCGGACCTGCTGATTCCGGTCTCGCAGCGCGACAAGCACCAGGTCCGGATTGACCGCATCAACGCCGGGGACGACGCCAAACGCGTCCACACCCGTGCCTCGACGTGGGGCATCCCCTTCAGTTGGTTCTCGCTCTTCGCTGAGTCGGACCGCAAGGACGTGGTGGAATCGGACGGGCACATTGTCACCGTCCGGGTGTGGACCCCACTCACCGAAGCCCTGGACCGGGCACGCTTCGCCGTGGCGCACCTTGCCTTGGCAGCACCTGACCTGGACATGCTGGACGACCTCACCCAGCTCACCGAATGGCTGGAACTGTTCCACGTCCAGTCCATGGTGGAGCTGGATTACGGAGCCGTGGCGGACAAGGTGTACCCGGATGAATCCCCCATGGACGTGCGCCTGGGCATCGAGTGCCTGGCCGAAGGCGACATGACCGGGGCCGCTGCGGCGTACCGGCGCCTGGCCTCGCGCTGGATCCCCATCCGCCAGCTGGCCCGGGCCTCCTGAATTGAGTGTCCCCAACACCTAGACGGTTTCTCAAAACACCTAATTTTTGGGTTTTGACAAATTTGGAGTTCCTGCTCCGCATGTTTCTGCGGGAGACCAACACCTAGAGATTTTTTCTTGCCACCTAGACGCCATTTCCTGAGGCAGACTTCCGATTGAAATTCGAATTTTGATTGGAGATGCTTCTTGTTGAATTCCTATGCACAGACTGCACGGCTCGTTGTCAACCGTCTTTCGAGGCAAATCGCGGTCGTTGTCACCCTGATGTCCCTCATGGTAGGTCTCGTTGGTCCCGCGACAGCGGCTACAGCAACCCCGCACGATTCGTCCAAGTCTTTGTTAGAGCAACCCAGTCCCGAGCAGCGCTTGGTGGCAATGAGGAATTTGGAACAAGCAAAAAATTCGGACCCGGTTGGATTTGAGCGGAGAATGCAGATGCTCGATAGAGCACCGGAGCTGACTCGATACTTGTCAAGCACGCCAGGCTTCGACCTGAATCTCCAGAAGGAATTTGCCGCGGCATCCATGCCTACCTCCGCCCTTGCCGGCCTCATCGAGATCACTAACTCGGGTGAACTGAAATTGGAATCTGCAGGGCCCTTCCATGGCGCGTCATCCCTCAGACTGACGCATGGGAGTCCGATGATCAGAGTTCAGGGTGGCGGGCTCCACACCTATTCTGTCCAGCCGTTGGACCTCAGTCTTCCCAGGTGCGGATCAGCATGGGCTGCGTTCTGGGCGTGGTTCTCCAGTTCCACCCTGATCTGTGAAGCCTTAGGATTTTTTGGACCATGGACCGCCTTCAGTTGCTACTTGGTTATGGGCGTGGGCGGTTCACTCATAGATTTCAACAGGGGGTGTTAGGCAATGGAACGGGCGAAGCAAAGCGTTGAACGACGCTACTGGCTTGTTCTCAGCCTTGTTTACGGTGTGTCCTTGGAAATTATCGGTTTCGCGCAGGGAATTTGGCCGGTGATCTTCCCCTTGGCGGCAGTGGTGTTCATCGTGGTCCACGCATTTGCCAATGGTCAAGTACTCAGCGGGAACCAGCGGTTTTCCACCGCGACGCCGGGTATCGGACTGCTTGCCATGGTCGGGGGCGCCGTCGCTGCCATCCTGCGGGACACCGAAATCGCATTTTGGGCGATACCGTTGCTCGGCGTCGCGGGATTCGCAATGATGATGTGGTTTCTGAACAGGTACGGAAAGTATCACCACAGAGAGAAAGCCTGACGTCGCGCCTGTCCCCGAGTGCCTCCTACCGGCAGGGCGGGGCGGTTGTCTCGCGGACGATCAACTCGTGGGGAGCCGTCTGCGAGCGGACGGCCCCGGCATGGCCGTCGAGTTCGTCAAGCAGCATCCTGGTGCCCAACTCGGCCTGGTTGTCGGGCCGCTGGCCTACCGTTGTCAGGCCCAGGGATGCCGAGAAATCGTGGTCATCGATGCCGATCACGGACAAGTCCTCGGGTACCCGCACCCCGTGGCGTGCCGCCTCGAAAATGACGCCCATGGCCATTTCGTCTGACGAGCAGAAAATCGCCGTCGGCTTCCGTCCGGGCTGGCTCCACAAGCGGTTAAAGGCCTGCTGTCCGCTGGCCACGGTGAAGTCCCCCCACTCGTCCCATTCGGGACGGACGTCCAGTCCGGCGTCGGACATCACTTCCTGGAAGGCGCGGATGCGGACGCGGGGAACATCGAAGTTCAAGTCCGTTTCGTCGTCGCCGTGCAGCAAAGCGATGTCCTTATGCCCCAGGTCCAGCAGGTGGCGCACGGCGGTGGAAGCCGCGTCGTAGTCGTTGATCCCTATGTAGGCGCAGTCCTCGACGTGCCCGCCAACCACCACCAGTGGAATGTCGATCTTGTGGAGGTGTTCCAGTTCTTCCTCACTCAGCGCCATGCAGAGCACCAGGAGGGCGTCGATCTGTTTGTAGACCATGGTGGAGCTGAACAGCCGCTCACGGTTGCTCCCGTGGCCGCCAAGGTTGAACAGGGAAAGGTTGTACTTGCGGGAATGCAATTCCCGGTCTGCTCCCTCGATGGCCTTGGAGAAGAACCAGCGGCTCACGAAAGGAGCCAGCACGCCGATGGTTCGCGTCCGCCCGGTAGCCAGGCCTGAAGCGGAGGAACTGGCGACGTAGCCCAGCGAGGCCGCTACCTTAAGGATCTTTTCTCGGGTCGCGGGTGAGACCCGTGGCAGTCCGCGCACAGCCCTGGAGACTGTCGCTGTGGATACCCCGGCGGCGGCTGCGACGTCTTCGATGCTGACGCCCGTATGGCCACCGCGTTGGGACCGTTCGTTCGTTTTAGCCACTAAAGCCCCCTCATTAGGTGCATGCCGAAGGCCGAGGGCTCCTCCCAGACGGCGTCGTTAAGCCTATCCGCCTGTGTGCCCTTCACCGATTTCGCACGGCTTGATGTCGACCCACTGTTAAGTTGAGGTGCTGTTCGATTGTGGCGCCGCGTCAGGCGGGGCGCCGGGTCAATTGAGGCGCCGGGACGTCCTTTCCGGGAGTTTGCGTCGAAGCCGGATCATGCCCCACAACGCAAGGACGGTGGCCAGGAGGCCCAGGGCCCAGCCCAAGGCGGGCTGGGCCGTAAGTTCCATGTACACCGTGACGGCCAACAGGACCAACGCCCAGAAAGCCAGGAGCCCGATGATGATGTCGAAGTCCTCGCCGGAGCGCACCCGCTTGGTGTGCGGATCGACTTTCCGGGCCGCCGCAGCTTGCTGGCGTCGGCTTGCAGCGCTGCTCACTTCACTGCACCTGCCGTGAGGCCGGCAACGATCTTGCGCTGGAAGACCAGTACCAGGATCACCAACGGCACCGTGACCACGGTGCCTGCCGCCATGATGGCGGTGTAAGGCTCCTGTTGCGGCTGCGAGCCGGCGAAGTAGGCGATGGCCACCGTGACCGTCCGGGTGTCGTCGTTGGACAACTGGCTCGCGATCAGGAACTCGTTCCATGCGGAGATGAACGCCAGGATGGCCGTGGTGAAGGTGGCCGGAGCCGCGAGCGGCAGGATTACCTTGCGGAAGGCCTGGCCTTGCGTGCAGCCATCTATGCGGGCAGCTTCTTCAAGCTCCCACGGCATCTCCCTGAAGAACGAGGTCAGCGTGTACACCGTCAACGGGAGCACGAACGAGATGTTCGGGATGATCAGCGCCTGGTAGGTACCCATCCAGCCGATGTTGGTGAACAGTTGGAAGAGCGGGGTCACCAACGCAACGCCCGGGAACATCGAGGCGCCCAGGATGAAACCGAGCACCAGGAACTTGAACCGGAAGTTCAACCTGGCCAAGGCATACGCGGCAAACACACCCACGATCAAGGCGATGATCGTGGTGACGGCACCCACGAACAGGCTGTTCAGCAGGTTCTTGCCGAAGTGGTTGCCCAGGCTTTCGTCGAAGACCGTGGCGAAGTTGTCCCAGGTAAAGTGCGTGAAGAACGGCGTGGTGTCGAAGGTGAATCCAACATCGCGGAAAGCCGTGACGATCATCCAGTAGAACGGTGCAAGGCACCAGATCAGGATGACGATTGCACTGACGTAGGTACGGAACGAACCCCAGTTGAAGGGACGCTTCGGCCGTTCCGAGGGAGCTGTGGAAGCCCTTGTTGCTGTGGCTGTTGCCATGTCACTTCGCCTTTCCGGACGATGACGCGGCATCGACCGCGTTGGCCCCTAGGAATCTCACAAAGATAAAGGCCACAAGGAAGATGACTATGAAGGTGATGGTGGATAGCGCCGCCGCCGAATTGAACCCTTGCCTGATTTGTTGCACCACCAGGATGGACAGGGTAGTGGTGCCGTTGGCGCCACCGGTCATGATGGCAGGAAGGTCGTACATACGAAGGGCGTCCAGAACACGGAACAGGATGGCGACCATGAGCGCCGGCCTCACCAACGGAAGCGTGATCAGGCGGAAGCGCTGCCACGTGGACGCACCGTCTACCTTGGCGGCCTCGTAGACCTCGTCCGGGATCAGTTGCAGGCCTGCCAGGATCAGCAGGGCCATGAAGGGGGTGGTCTTCCAGACATCGGAAATGATGATGGCCCATTTCGCGGGCCACTCAGAACCAGTCCAGAGGATCTGGGTTCCGAACAGCTTGTTGGCGATACCTTCGAACGCGAAGATGAAGAACCAGAGCTTGGCCGTGACGGCCGTCGGGATGGCCCACGGAACCAGCACGGCTGCACGGATCAGGCTGCGACCGCGGAAGGCGCGGGCCATGATGATGGCCATCCAGAAGCCGAGGACCGTTTCAAAGGCAACGGTGACCACGGTGAAGAAGAACGTGGTGCCCATGGAGTCCCAGAATTGGGCGCCCAGGGTGCCCGGAGGACACGCGACCGCTCCGCCACCTGGCGCGGTACATTGCTGCGCCAGCCAGTGGACGTAGTTGTCGAAGCCGGCGGGACCGCCTTCGGAGAAGAATCCGGTGGCGGGGTCCAGGCCGGAATCCTTTTGGAAAGACATGATGATGGCGTTGACCACCGGGTAGATGATCACGATCGCCAGGAGGATCAGTGATGGGGCCAGGAGCGTGGAGGCCCAGCGGCCCTGTGTTACTTGCTTGCGGTCCGCGCTTTCGCGCCCGGGCATCTTGTGTTCGGCAGCCGACGTCGTCTGCGGTTTTTGTAATTCTGTTGACATGACAAGACTCCTGTCAGGGAGAAGGCCGTTGCCGGAGTCCGGCCGTCCGCCCGTGAGGGCAGACGGCCGGACGAGGGCCGGGGTGGTTACTTGGCTCCGGCCGACTCAATTGCCGACTGCATGTCGGAGATGGCCGAGTCCACGGTCTTCTCACCCTTGAGCGCTGCATAGGCGTTGTCCTGGACGGCCTTGGTGACGGCCGGGTAGAACGGCGTCACGGGGCGCGGAACAGCGTTCTCGATGGACGTCTTCAGGACCGGCAGGTAAGGCAGCTTGGTGACCAGTTCCTGATCGTCATACAGCTTGGTCAGGACCGGGGCAAGGGAGCCCTGGGTGGCGTAGAAGCGCTGGGTCTCTTCGCTGGTTATGTACTTGATGAAGTCCGCAACGGTTGCCTTGTTCTTGGAGTAGACACTCATGGCGATGTTGTGGCCACCCAGCGAGGAGGCACCGGGGCCGTCCTTGCCCGGAAGCGGAGCCATCTTGAAGGTGTCCTTCACCGTTGAGGAACCGTCGGTCTTGGCCAGGTTGTAAACGTACGGCCAGTTGCGGAGGAAGAGGAGCTTGCCGGCTTCAAACGCCTGGCGTCCTTGCTCTTCCTGGAAGGTCACGGCCTCGGTGGGGATGTTTCCGTCCTTGTAAGCCTGGACCAGGTTGTTGAGGCCCGCCTTGGCTTCAGCAGAGTTGACGGCCGCCTTTCCGGAATCATCCACGATCTTGCCGCCGGCGGAGTTGATGGCTTCTGCCGCGTTAACCGTCAGGCCCTCGTACTTGGCGAACTGGCCGGCGTAGCAGCCGATGTTGTTCTGCTTGGCGATATCGCACATCTTCATCATCTCGTCCCAGGTCTTGGGCGGGGTGGTGACGAGGTCGCCGCGGTAGTAGAGGATGCCGCCGTCCGAGCTCTGTGGTGCTGCGTACAGGGTTCCGTTGTAGGTGGCGCTCTTGACCGTGGATTCGAGCATGCCGTCAGTCGAGATGGCGGTCTTGTCCTTGAGCGGCTGCAGCCAGCCCTTTGCCGCGAATTCAGCAACCCAGATGAGGTCGACGCTCATGACGTCGTAGTTGGCGTTCTTCGCCTGGAAGTTCTGAACGAGGTCGTCGTGCTGCTGGTCAGCCTGGTCCGACTGCTCCTTGAACGTCACCTTCTCATTCGGGTGTGCGGCGTTCCACTTATCGATGAGGGGGCGGACAACGTTGCTGTTGTCCTTGCCCTGCACATACGTGATCGGCCCGCGGCCGTCGAGGTTGTTGGCTGCGTCGCCGCTCGCACCGCCGGTGCTCGAGCCGCCGCCTCCGCCCCCGCCGCCACATGCGCTGAGGGACATAGCAAGGACTCCGGCGATCGCTGCCGGAAGAAGGTACTTCTTCGATTTCATGCTGGGAACTCCTCGGTGAGTGGACCAGGTAATTTCCGCGATGCGGTTGATGTGGTGAGGCTCACACTAGCGAGGTACCCCGGCGGAATGCAAGCGCTTACACCGAAGTTAATCACAACGATACCAAGCAGCCTGATAATTGCGGATTTTGGTAGGCGCACGCCCGCGCGATAGCACCGTCGAGGGCGTACGAACGAGTCCGTGACGCCAAAGTTCGATTTGATTGCCCAAGGTTGCCTATGGAACAGTGGGAAGCGTGGATGAATTCGAAGCACTCCAGACCATCGGCCGCCTCATCAAAGAAGAACGGTTGGCCCAGGGGCTGAGTCAAGTGCAGTTGGCCAAGCAGGCCGGAACCGCCATCAAGACCGTGCGCACCCTTGAATCGGGCACGCGTCGCACCCAGGAAATCAACCAACGCAAGCTTGAACACGCCCTGGGTTGGCGTGCGGGCTCAGTGTCCGAGGTCCTCAAAGGCAAATCCACGTTCGCGCCGGACCAAATCACTCCGGACGATATGCGGAGCAGCGACGGCACCCGTCCCTTGGCCAACCCCTACATCGGCATACCGGCAGCACCCATCGCCAAGGCAGCCCACCTCAGCGATGAGGAACTCCTTGCCGAACTGACCTACCGCATGATGCAGCGCAACCGGGACTAAAGCGCTTGCCGGCGCACCATCTCGTTGATCCAGCTGGGAGCAAAGGGGGAGGTGCAGTTCGGCGGAGTCGGATAATCCTTGAGGACCTCCAGCCGCTCTCCAATATCCAGCGCCCTGGCCCGGAGCTCCACGTGCTCGATCCCGATCTGGGCCAGGCAGGTGTTCATGGCCCACTGGAGGCGTGGAGAAGCATCTTTCATGTCGTGCTCAATGATGTCCAGGAGCCTGTCAAGCTCCAGACCGCCAGGTGACTTGACCACGCGTTCGGAAGTCAACGCCCACCCTGCGCTGGCGACCACCGGGTCCGGATCCTCGAACCATGCACGGCGCAACTCCTCGGCGTGGGGACTCTTCTTCACCACGTAGTTGACCAGCCAGTCATGCACCTTCGGCGTCCGCGCGGCACGCAGCATCGCGTCCAGCTCTTCGCGTTCGAACGCCTTGGGCCGGCAAATCAGCAGCGCCAACAGCTTCGCGGCGGTATCGTCCGTGGCCCAGAGTTCGCGCGCGAGGTCCTGTTGGGTCTTCAACCGCTTGGCTACCGCGCGCAGCTTGCTGAGATTGACGCCGTGATCGTCCCCGTGCTTCTCATTGACCTCGCGTGATCGAGGATCCTCAAGCGCGGCAAGTTCCGCCATGAGCTCGGCTACGACGGCGGCACTCGCCGGGGACGCGGCCTTCGCCCGGGGTGCGGGCGACGTTGCCCCGGCCACTGTTGTTCCGGCCATCCCTGGCCTCCTGTTCATGAAGTGTGTGGGTCCCAGCCTACTGGGAGCGCCGGTAGGCGGCAGAGGCACTGAGGGAGCGGAGGCACTGAAGCTGCGGGGGCGGAAGCGCCCAGGCAGCAGAAGCACCGAGTCAACGAGGCTTCGTCAACACACTGGCGCGCGGACAACGCTTTGCGCCACGGGACAGCCCAGGTCCCCTCAACGCAAGATGGCGGCCCATCGCGCCCCGGGGATTCCCGTTGGCCATGGACCGCCAACTTTCCAGCTGGTGCGGCTTACTTTTCGCCCTTGAACAGTCCGGCAATCTTGGAGCCGAGTCCCTTGACGTTTTCGGCTACGTCGCCAGCGATTTCCTTCGACTTTTCAGCCACATCGCCTGCGAGTTCCTTCGCATTTTCGCCGACATCGCCGGAGAAGAATTCCTTTACGTTTTCTGCAGCATCGGTCGCGAATTCCTTCACGTTTTCAGCGGCATCTCCGGCGAATTCCTTGACATTCTCTACGGCGTCGCCTGCAAACTCCTTGGCATTCTCCAGGGCCTCGCCAGCGAATTCCTTGGCGTTTTCGGCAGCGTCTCCTGCTGCTCCTGCTCCCGTGGTTTCTTCACTCATGGTGTTCTCCTCTGTGACGGTTGGAACGGGGACCACGCGCGGCTGCTGTTCTCACCGGGCCGGGTCTCAACGTGCCAAGGGAGCCTTTCCCCCTGCCCTTTCAAACTATGGGCAGAAACAGTGGCTTGGCAACGCCGGACCCCATCAACGCAACAATTGTCTGCCTGGCCGGGCTCAGCGCACCCGCTCTGCTTTGGTAAACCGCGCCCGCGCCCCGGAAACCATATGTACCAACACGGGCGTCTTTTTTCCGATGACAAGGTCTAAGGCATCAACCATTTGGGAGATTTCCGCTGCAAGGATATGCGGAGCCACCCCTTGCCGGGGCTGAATCCGGATCCGCAATCCAGGCTGGCCCTTCACCTCATATGTCGCCACGGAAGAGCCTGCAAGGTCCGTGCGCTCCGCCAATGCCGCACGCAACGCCTGCTCCGCCACGCCCCCGCCGATCCGGACCGACCCCGGAACGTGGCTGTCGTCGTCGCCCGTTACCAGGAGGTTCGCCCGCCCTTTGCCCTGTTGCGAGAGCCAGGCGACCATGACCGCGATCACCACAACGAGGACCAGGCCAGCGACAATCCAGAGCCAGCTTTCCTCGCGACCGGGGAACCGCGTTTGGCGGAAGGCCTCTTCGGCTCCGGCCCAGGCGGAGGCCGCCCAGCCGTGCCACCATGACGCCACCGCAGGAACCGTGGCCAGGAGGACCAGCAGCAGCCCAATGGCCAGAAGTTTGGCTCCAATGATGAAAAGCAGTACCCGGTTCAGGGCCCTCGGTGTTCCGTTCACGCGCCGATCACCCCCGAGGTTCCCAGATTCACCCTGACATCCGGCATGGGCACCGGCGACATTTCTTCAAGCTCGGCCCGTACCGCCGCGAGGACCGCTTCCTCGCTGACCCGGCTGCCCGACGTCGGCCTGACATTCACCACAACCAGCCGCTGCGAAACCACCACCATCACCTGTTCAGGAGTCACGTTGGCGGCCGCCCGCGCGCGGCGGGCCAGCGCCGAGGCGAGGACTTCGTCGTCAACCACGACGGCGATCCGCGGGTCCCGGAGCAAATGCCTCGCCCGCCTGCCAGGCAACAGGGCATGGAGGACGAAGAACAAGCCAACCATGGCGATCACGGCACCGGCGGCACCAAGGAGGAGTGGCTGGATCCCAGCGGGGAGGGCGATGATACGTTCGGCGGCCGTTCCCGGATCGATAAGCCACGGAGGCTGCCCCACCGCACGCACGCCGGATTCCAAGAGCGCATAGACGCACAGCAGGATCACCAAGACTGCCGCAATCCCTGCCGCGCCGGCGCGGGACGAATGCGTTTCCCGGCGCAGGATCCTGCCCATGGCCGGGTCCTCACCGGCCACGGCCTGACGCGGATCGACTGGGTTTGCGGCTTGTGGTGCGAGCCCTGTTTCCTGGTCCTGGGTCACTGGACCCGGCCTCCTTCCGTGACCTGCGCGCCGCTGATCCGTATGTCCACACGGCTCAATTGGGAGCCGCTGAGCTGTGTAACGGTGTCCAGCACCTTCGCTTTGGCGGACACGGCACGATCCCAGATCGAACCACCAAATCCCTGGACCCTTTGGGGCTGGCGCAGTACTTCACTCAAAGAAGGCACGCTGATAGGTGCCACGATGGACAAAGCCAGCAGGCCGTCGTCGTCCGACCAGTCTGCGCGGATGTCGCCGGGGGCGACACCAAGCGCCTCAGCGGCCGCAGCTTGGGCCAACGATGTCAGAGCCTGGGTACTGATCCGGTTGTGGCCGGCCAGGCTGGTGGTGGGTTCCACAGCCTCAGCCACGCTCATGACGACGAGCGCCGGCCCGTAATGGCGTCGAGGACGCTGCGGAGGTCAAGCTTGCCGTCCGCCGCGCGTCCCAGAAGTGCGCCGATGCCCATGAAGAGCAAGGAAATGACGAAACCCCAGAACCCAAACTGGAAGGACATGAACGCCACGAAAGCGCCGATGGCGATGCCCACTACGGTCATGCTCATTGGAGTGCCTCCCTCTCCACCGATCCTGTCCTTGCTCCCGCCGGCTTTGGCGGCGGAGCAATGTAGACGTCGGTGACCTCGATGTTCACTTCGATGACCTGCAGGCCGACCAGTTCTTCGACGGCGCGGTAGACCGCGGCCCGCACCTGATTGGCGACGCCGTGGAGTGGGTGTCCGTAGACCGCCACCAGGTTAATGTCCACCGCGACCTGGGTCTCGCCAACTTCAGCACGGACGCCGGCAGCGTGGTCCGAACTGCCAACAGCGTCCCGGATGGCGCCGAGGGCACGCGATGGCCCCGATCCCAGGGAATAGACACCTGGAACGGCCCGGGCAGCTATGCCCGCCACTTTGGCAACAGCGGCCTCGGAGATGATGGTGCGTCCGGTTCCCAGGCCCTCCACCTCTGGCACAGGATCCAGCCGCAGCTCCTGACCTGGCACGCTCTGATCTGACAAATGATCTGACACGGAGCACTCCCCTTCTCTTGAATACCACCCTAGCGCCTGCCTCCGACGCTTTGTGAGAGAAGGGAGTGCGCGGCGCAGCTACTTGCAGTTCTTATCCATCCAGTCCTCGATCGGCTTCATCAGTTCCTCGAACTCGGGTTCGCCGTACTTGCTGAAATCCGTGCCTGCCGACTCCGTAAAAGCCCGCAGCTTTTCGAAACTCGGTTTCAGTTCATCGGGCACTTTGTCCTGCATTTGGGACAGTTCCTGCTTGGCCTTTTCAATGTCCTCCGGCTTGCCGCCAACCAAGGCCGCCAGCGGAAGGAGCGTCACGCTCAACATGGCTGCGCTGACGGAAATACAGGCTTCGGACAATGACGTGAATTCACCGTAAGGGCCGTTGGCTGAACCCGTGCCTATGCCGGTGCCCGTGCTTGGGCTGTTGGAAGGAACCCCCACCGACGGGGCAGCATTCGGTTGGGCCGACGCGCTGGTGGTCGGCGTGGGTGTAGGGATGGGCAGCGGGAACGCACAGGCGCTCAGGGCCAGC
Source organism: Paenarthrobacter sp. NPDC018779 (assembly GCF_044391085.1). NCBI lineage: Bacteria > Bacillati > Actinomycetota > Actinomycetes > Micrococcales > Micrococcaceae > Paenarthrobacter > Paenarthrobacter sp. NPDC018779. Next base: position 42,881 of record NZ_JBIRZS010000026.1, read on the forward strand.
GCAGTCCCCACAAGAATTCCAAGCAATTTTGACGTGCGTGACCTACTGATCGTAACCATGGTGTCCCCCGTTTGGATGTGTGCGATGACGAACAGGCGAGGCAAGACTACTCCCGCCCACGTGCACTGACCAGAGCCGGGTTATCCACATACCCGCTTTTCCGGGATGAGTCCCCGAGCGCGGCCTGCCTAGACTGGCCAGCACTACGCAACAACAGCCGCTGGGGAGCCTGTCATGCCACGCTATTCCTTTGCCCAATTCCCGCCTGTCCGAGGATCCCTGTGGATCCGGACCATCGTCATGGCAGTGTCCGCAGTGCTGCTCTTGGGCGGCTGCCAGAGCGGCAGCACCCCTTCCGAAACAAGCACGACGACGGCGCCGCCCACCGCAGGCTCTTCGGCGCCGGGCTCTTCGTCGCCGGGAACGCCGGCGCCCGGTACTGAGGGGGCCTCAGCTGCAGGCACGCCCTCGCCGTCCGGTGCGTACAAACCAGCCGACGCCACAGGCAAGGCCCGCAACGTGCCCGTGCCTGTGATGCCTGCCTTGGCGAAGGAGAACACGAAGGAGGGGCTGGAGGCGTTTATCCGGTATTGGTACGCACAACTCTCCTACGTCGACGAGACCGGTGACATGTCGGGCTGGCTTCCCCTGTTTGCGCAGGAGTGCAGGCTTTGTCTGCGTCTGCAAGAATCCGGCGAGGACGGTTACGTAAAGGGCCGCTGGCTAGCGGGAGGACAAATCACCGTTCCTGTCATCGAAGTCCAGTGGCAAGCCTCGAAAGACACCCAGTGGTCCAAGGTGCAGGTGATCCAGCAAGCCATCAATTACTACAACGCGGATGGAAGCGTTGGCCGTGCACGCGACGAAGCAAGCAATGATGCCTTTGCCCTCATTGCCAGGTTCACTGTAAGCGGCTGGACGGTGACGGACCTTGGTCTCCTCACTTAGGCTGCCTTCGCCGTCGACGCGGCTCGCGGCCGTCGTCCTTACTGCTCTGTGGCTGGCAGGCGGAATCTGTACGACGCGTGCAATAGGAGCGGACGATCTCTGGGCCTCAAACAACACCCACAACGGCGGAGTCGATGTAGCTGCGCGGCTCACTATCGATCCTGTCACCGGGCAGCTGTCCTCTTCGATTCAGACCGACGCGGATTCAGTCGGGGCCGAGGATCCCTATCAATACAAGGCAGACCACCGCTGTCAGCTTGGTGGTCCCGGCGCTAAGGAAATGGGCTGCCTCACGCTCGAATGCCCTGCCATCACGCCCGGCAGCGAAAAGGGTTCGCCGGTCATATGGATGAAAGCACCCAAGGGAATCACCAACCCGACCTACACAGACTGGCAACCTGTCTCCGGGAAACCAACGTGTCTCTACGCCGCTGAACCCCAGAACGTCCTCGCCGACATCGCAGCCCGGATCCTCACCAACTTCCAACAACTACCCATCAACCCCGGAACCCTCGAAGCCCAACCCTTCCCCAACACCCTCACCGGTGGACCCACCAACTTCTACACCACCACCACCGAACAACACTTCGACACCACCATCCTCGGCCAACACGTCCACCTCACCGCCACACCAACCACCCACACCTACACCTACGGCGACGGACAAACCCTCGGACCCACCCCCGCCACCGGCTACCCCACCCCCGCCAACACCTGGCTCACCACAGAAACCCGCACCAGCCACACCTACACCACCACCGGCAACTACCCCGCCACAGTCACCACCACCTACACCGGAACCTACTCCGTCAACAACGGCCCACCCCTGCCCATCAACGGAACCCTCAACCTCACCACCACACCCAAAACCATCCACGTCTGGAAAACAGAAACAGCCCTCGTCGCCGACACCTGCGAACAAAACCCCAACTCCTGGGGCTGCCCCGGCACAAACACCCCACCCAGGCACTAACAAAGCCGGCACCACTGGAAGCCCGCACCGCTGAAGGAGGCAGCACAACTGAGGAAGCGCCCACTCACAGGCACCACGCACAATCACCCCGTACCGCCACCACCAACATTGACCCCGAAACACGCCCAAAACGCGGGAAAGGCCCACCAACCGGGCCCAAAGTAGGTCGCGAAGGAACACCAACCGGGCCCAAAGTAGGTCGCGAAGGAACACCGATGCGGGACCTCCACCCGGCCTGACGCGAGACAGAGACACCCGCACGGCCGCATCACTGGCCAGAGCAGGACTTGCCTAAATCATCAGCATGCTTACAATAGAGCACCGAGCCGACACATCGGCTCGCCCGAGCGTTGAAAAGGAGCGCAGTCATGGCAACGGATTACGACGACCTGCGTCCAGAGGTCAAAGAAGCCCAGGAACAGTCCCTCGAAGCACTTCAGACAGCGAAAGCCCCCACGGCGATGACCGCAGTCCTGGAAGTAGAGGAAAGCGACGAGGCCGACTCCAGCGGTCCCGCCGGTGAGTTCATCGCCGAGGAGTTGATCGTCAACGTCATCCCGGCGCAAGAGGACGAATTTACCTGCTCTTCATGCTTCCTGGTCCACCACCGGTCACAGATCGCGCGGGAAAAGGGCGGGTTGCTCTACTGCACGGAGTGCGAGGGTTAGGCGGATCGCGGATCCATCGGCCGGAGGCACACTTCCGGCCGACGATGATTGCCGCCGGCCAACTCCAGTCAACGCTGGTTCCCTCCACCGGCCGCCCACTTTCCAGTGATCCTTCCGGCGAGGCCAAACGAGTTCCCCCAAACAAAACGAGTCCCTACCAAAGACGCGCGGACTCAAGCATGGGCAGCGTGATGGGCCGGGAGACCGGCAATTCCAGCCCCAGCCCGGCCAAGGATTCGCGTGCCATGGCGACGTCGTTGACGCACACGCCGTCCACCCCAAGGCCCACAGCCTCGACGATCTGCTGGGCGGTGACCAATGTCCAGGGGTACACGGCGAGGCCGGCGGTGTGCGCCCGGGCCACGAGTTCTGAACTGAGAAGCCCGATTTCCGGTGCCACCGCAGAGGCACCCGTCGCAAGCGCGGCCTCGATCAGGGCGAAGGGCTCAAATGGATACAGCCCCAGAGAGGCAACGGCGACTTCCCGGCACAGAGCCACCATGGGGATGCCCGGGAGCATCGCGGCCATGGCACGGATGATCTGCGGATCGAAGCTGCGGACACGAAGTGCCTGTTCATGCCCGTGGGCCTTCAACACCTTGGACAGGGCAGCCACGATCACCTGACCGTATTCGTTCCAGGGGGCATTGTCAGTCTTCACCTCGATATCCAGGACCACTCCCCCGGCACCGGCAAAACGCAGGAGGGCCAGCAACTCCTCGAGGGTGGGTGTCCTGGACTCCACGTCAACTGAAGTTGTGGTGGCAGCGTGAATCTCCACCGCGGCTTCCCTCAGCAAGGCCTCCCGGATATCGAGGGAACCGACCACAGCATCATGACGGAGCGCCAATTGCCCGTCGGCCGTGAGCCAGATGTCCACCTCTATGGCGCCCACCCCCAGCCGCAGCGCTTCGACGAATCCGGCCAAGGTATTTCCGTGCCGCGTCGCGAGGACCCCGCGATGCCCTTGAATTTCAATCATGAGTCTCTCCTTAGACCGAAGGGATTCCGCTATTCGGCCTCGTCAACCAAGGAGACCTCGGTGACGGAGCCGAGCTGCGAAAGCCTGCTGACGATGGTCGACGAAGCCGCGGAGCCTTCGATTTCGAGTTCAATCTCGATGAATTCGGCGGTAACCGTTGCTTCGTCCCGCTGTATAAGTCGCTCAACAACACGTTTCGTTTCGCCGGAACCGCGGGTAGTTGTAAATCCCTGTACCTGGAAGCTTTCTTCCGTGCAGGTGCTGAGCACATCGCGCAGGGCACCCACTCCATCAAGGTAGGTGACGCGCAGGACCCAACGGCCCGGCAAACCGAAGCGCAATTTCCGGGACATGACGGGGTAGGCATAGACAATGACAAAGTGCGCCGCGGTGACGAAGACCGCGGGCCACACCAACCCCGCCCCGGCCGAGGTGCCCACGGCGGCCGTGACCCAGATGGAAGCCGCCGTGGTGAGTCCACGCACCTGATTGCGCCGCACAAACACGAGGCCGGCCCCGATGAAACCGATGCCCGAAATCACCTGGGCGGCGAGCCTTGAGGGGTCCAGCCGCACAAGGTCCACCATCAGCACGTCGCTGAACCCGTACTTGCTCACCACCATGAACAAGGCAGCACCCAAGCCCACCATGGCGTGGGTCCGCATGCCTGCGGACTTGTTCTTGCTCTGGCGTTCGAAACCAATCGCGGTGGACAGCAGCAGTGCTACCGCGAGGGCCACGCACATCTGCCACCATTGCGTTTCCGCACTGAAAATCACTCTTTGCTCCTGTTCGGCATATCGACCAAGAGCCCTTTTCTGTGGCGTGACCGTCCAAGCCGGAGCCCCGGGGCTGGGGCATTCCAGGAGGTCACGCACAGTTCTTGCAAATCTACCCCTCGGCAGATTTGTAAGGACATTAGCACATTACAATCAGCGCTTTAGCCGCAAGGGTGCCTCTGGTGTCTTGCGCATCCAGCGTGCAGTCTGTACCTTGGCACAAGACAAAAGGTTAGATTGTCCGGTCAAACGCCCCTTTGATCCTTTCCAACCTCAATGAACGCTGCCCCCAGACGGCAATGACAATGAAGTCAGAGGTCTGTGGTGAGCGTTGTTGACGCAAATCCCGGGGGCAAGAGTGGGCCCCCGTCGTCCGGCGGAAGTGGCAGGGCAGATCCCGGCAAAGCCGGTGTCCAGCCGTCCAGCCCGCCGAAGAACCGCCGTTGGAATGGCCGCACCCGCCGCGATGCCTGGACTTTCGTCCTGTTCGCAGCCCCCAACGTGATCCTCATAGTGCTGTTCACGTACCGCCCGCTGCTAACCAACTTCTATTTCTCCACCCTGGACTGGACCTTGGGCGCAGCGAACGCCACCAGTGCGGGCCTGGGGAACTATGTGGAATTCTTTACGTCCTCGGACGCACCAACAGTCCTGGGCACCACCGCCATCTTCACCGCCATCACGGTCGGCGGGGCCATGGCCCTGGGACTGCTGATCGCCCTGGCCCTCAACCAGAGGCTCAAGGGGCGCACGTTCGCCCGGGCCGTGGTGTTTGCTCCCTATGTGCTGTCCGGTGTGGGCGTCGGCCTGGTGTGGTTGTTCATCTTCGACCCCACCTACGGAGCGCTGTCGTGGTTCCTCCGCTCCCTGGGTCAGGCCAGTCCGCAATGGGTCAACGACCCCAAGCTGGCCCTGGTCATGGTGATCGTGGTGTACGTCTGGAAGAACCTTGGCTACTGCGCCGTGGTGTATCTTGCAGGGCTCCAGTCAATCCAACCCCAGTTGATGGAGGCCGCCGCACTGGACGGAGCCTCGAGTTTCCGACGCTTCCGTTCAATCGTTGTCCCGCTCCTGTCCCCCACAACGTTCTTCCTGCTGATCACCTCGCTGCTTAGCTCCCTGCAGGCATTCGACATCATCCGGATCATGACGCCGTCCGGAAACGGCACCAGCACGTTGATTTTCGAGTCGTACCTGCAAGCCTTCGGTTCTTACAACAGGGCGGGATATTCGGCCGCCATCTCCGTAGTCCTGTTCCTCGGCCTGCTGGTCATGACGGCGGTCCAATTGCGGTTCGTTGAGCGAAAGGTCCATTACTCATGAGTGCCCAATCGGCGAACGTCTTCCAGGAACGGACCAAGCCTCTGTCCTGGCAGAACATCGGAAAAACCATTGCTGCCGGCTACGTTCCCCTCATCCTTGCCACGCTGGTGGTCTTCGTCCCCCTGTTGTGGATGATGCTGTCCTCGCTCAAGGCACCCGGCGAGATTGTCACCACGGATTTGGCGATTCTGCCCAAGAATCCGAACCTGCAGAACTACGTGGAAGCAACATCCACTGTTCCGTTCCCGCGGTTCTTCCTCAACAGCGTGATCGTGACCGCCGTCGGCTCAACGCTCAAGTGCGTCCTGGCCGTGTTCACGGCCTACGCGTTGGTGTTCATCAGGTTCCCGTTCAAGCGGGTCATCTTCCTGCTGATCCTCGTGGCCCTCATGGTTCCGCCGCAGGTTTCCGTCCTGCCGAACTACGTGTTGATCGCCAGCATGGGCGGACTGAACACGTATTGGGGCATCATCCTTCCCGGCTTGGGAACTGCATTCGGGACGTTCCTGTTGCGCCAGCATTTCCTGACCTTGCCACCGGCCATCCTGGAATCCGCGGAAATCGATGGTGCCGGACACTGGCGGAAGTTGTGGCAGATCGTGGTCCCGGTCTCGGTGCCCAGCATTGCCACCGTGGCACTGGTGACCATCGTCTCGGAATGGAACGAGTACATCTGGCCGCTGATCGTCACCGACCACCCTGACATGATGACGCTTCCCGTCGGCCTCACCCAGTTGGTGAACAGCGAGGGCAGCACCCAGAACTGGGGCATGATCATGGCCGGCGCAGTGATTGTCCTGGTACCGATCCTGATCATCTTCGCCGCGCTCCAGCGGTACATCGTCTCCGGCCTGACCCAAGGATCGGTCACCGGCTAAGACAGCAGGCCCACAGCAGCACGCAACAGAGCCATCACATAACAAAGCCATCACCCAACAGAAAGGCAGCTTCAGCATGTCCACTCCACTTTCCCGCAAGCAATTCCTCAGCGTCGCGGGAGCAAGCTTCGGAACGCTGGCCCTCGCCGCATGCGCAGGCCCGTCAACAAGCGGCGGTTCCACCAGCACCACCGCGGCCACCGATTGGTCCAAGGTCAAACCCGCGAGTTCCATCAGCTTCATGTCCAGCCACCCGGGCAAGTCACGGGATACCGAGTTGAAGCTCATCGAGGCCTTCCAGAAGGCGCATCCGGACATCACGGTTAACCTCATCACGGGCGGTGCGAACTATGAGGAAGTAGCCCAGAAGTTCCAGACAGCGCAGGCCGGCAACGATGTCCCCGATGTTGTAGTGGCCTCGGACGTCTGGTGGTTCCGGTACGCAATGTCCGGCGCCATCCTCCCCATCGACAGCCTTCTGCAGGCGGCGAAGGCCAGCACGTCCGACTACGTTGCCGGGCTGATTTCCGACTACAAGTACGACAACAAGCAGTGGGCCGTGCCGTACGCGCGCTCAACCCCGCTGTTCTACTTCAACAAAGACCATTTCAAAGCGGCCGGTGTCCCTGAAGAGGCACCCAAGTCCTGGGAAGAGTTCGCGCAGTTGGCTCCCAAGATCAAGTCCGCCAACGCGGGCCTGGCCGGCTACCAGAATGCGTACCAGTACCCCGCGATTGCAGGCTACGCCGGGTGGACCCTGCAGAACGTCCTGTGGGGCTTCGGCGGCGGGTGGTCCAAGGAGTGGGACATCACCACGGACTCCGAAGCCTCGGTCAAGGCTCTCCAGTGGGTGCAGGACTCGATCGTGAAGGACTCCTGGGCCGGCGTTTCCTCGAAGAACGCCATCACGGACCTCCAGGCCGGCGCGGTCAGTGCCACCATCAGTTCGTCCGCCGACCTCGCCGCGACGCTCAAGGCGGCGAAGGAGGCCAACATGCGGATCGGCGTCGGCTTCCTCCCGGGCGGTTCGGTGAGCCAGTCCCCCGTGTGCCCCACCGGCGGCTCCGGACTGGTCATCGCCAGTAAGACCTCTCCGGAGAGGCAACTGGCCGCAGCACTGTTCATGACCTTCGTCACCAATGCGCAGAGCACAGCCACCTTGTCGGCAGCCACAGGCTACGCGCCCGTGGCCGAGGGCGCCGATATCTCGCCCATCCTGGCTCAAACACCCGAGTTCCAAACCGTGGTGGACCAATTGAGGGCCACCAGGACCCAGGACTACGCACGCACCTTCCTCCCGGGTGGAGACCAGGAACTGGCGAAGGCCGCTACCAAGATCATGAACGAGAAGGCGGACGTCAAGGCAACGCTCACCGATCTCAAGGGAGCGCTGGAGACCATCTACACCAAGGACGTGAAGCCGAAGCTCAAGTCATAGGGATAAAGCACGACGTCGGCATCCAGAGCGGGTGCCGACGTCGCCCTTTAATCCCAGAAACAGAAAGTTAAAAGAAGAAAAGCACCAGTTCCGAAGAACTGATGCTTCCCAGTGGTGGCTCCGACCGGCGTCGATCCGGTGACCTTTCGATTTTCAGTCGAACGCTCTACCAACTGAGCTACAGAGCCTAGGTGACAAGTCACCTTGAGAACCGGAATTCCTTCCGGCGCTCAGAGCGACCCTGACGGGACTTGAACCCGCGACCTCCGCCGTGACAGGGCGGCGCGCTAACCAACTGCGCTACAGGGCCTTGCTTTGCAGTATCTCTACCGCGTTTTTTCCAAGGCTTCTAGCTTACCAGACTTTTTCAGTCCGATTTACCACTTACCTTGCGTACCCCCAACGGGATTCGAACCCGTGCCGCCGCCGTGAAAGGGCGGTGTCCTAGGCCGCTAGACGATGGGGGCCTGAACTCAATTCGAATTTCGCAACAGGAAACAACGCTTTACGCGTTCTTTTCTGTTCTCGCTCGTCCGAACTGGACTCTAAAACTTTAGAGCATGGACGGCCATATTCCAAAATCGAGAACGGTGTGACCTCGAACACCCATCAAATGGAGCCTTCAAACATTGGCAGTTTCTTGCCGTGAAGCGTCCGAAAACCGCCAGCCCAGCCGTCTTCCGCAGGACTAGGGCGTGTCTCCTAAAGATGTCAGCCAGATGCTGATGGCTCGCAGGACGGCTCCACCGCGGTAGGTGAGGGCGAGTTTGTCGTAACGGGTTG
>NZ_JBIRZS010000027.1:0-48909 GCF_044391085.1 Paenarthrobacter sp. NPDC018779
ACGAACTCAACGACAGACCCCGCCAACGATTCGACTTCTGCACCCCAAATGAGATGATCAGAACCTTCCTGTTGCGATAACCGCTAGAAACCGCCGCGTCAAAACAACCACTACTGCCAGTTACTTGGGTGGGGTTAGCCGATCAAGCGGGCGTCGCCCGTGTTGATTGCGGAGGCCGGGAAGCCGTTTTTGACCACGATCTTTTCCAGGCCGCCGTCCTTGCGCAGTCCGTCCACGTACTCGTTGAGCGCCTTGAGCAATCCGGCGTTGTCCTTCGTCACGGGGAAGCAGGTCTGCGGGGGCTCAAGCGAAGCCTTGATCGCAGAATCCGGGTCCAGGACCTCCACTTTCAGGCCATTGCTGTTGTTGTGGGCCTCACCGAAGCCGTCTATGCCGACATCGAGCCGACCCGACTTCAGGTCCTGGAACAGGTCCACGGGAGCCTTGTACAGCTGGAGGTCGCCGCCCAGGTAGCTCTTGGCGTCGTCCACCCAGACGTTCCCGTTGACGGTGCCAACCTTCTTGCCCTTCAGATCGGACACTTTATTCAGGCCGTCCTTGGAGATCAGCACCATCTGGTCGGTGTAGATCGGATCCGTCAAGGACAGGATTTCGGCGCGGGCCTTGGAGCGCCACCAACCACCCGTGGCGACGTCGGCACGGCCACCCTGAACGGTGGGGATCACGGCTGCCGCGGCGGCGGACACAGCGTTGATGGTGAGGCACTGCTTCTCGGCAAAGCCCATGAGGATGTCGCCGTCGACGCCCCCAAGTTCATTGCCCTTGAAGGTGACGTAGGGCGGTGCTTCATAGACGGCAACCGTCAGCGAGCCCTTCTTCATGGTGTCGAACTGGGCTGCCGGTTTGCAGTCCGCGGACGTCTTGGATCCGGCGGCTTCGGTGTTGCCGCCGCAGCCCGTGAGCCCGGAGGCCAGCGCCAGGGCAGCCACGGCCGATGCGATGACTCGTAGTTTCATGATGGGTTCCTCTTGGTGGGGGTGCCGGCGTGTCAGCGGTGACGCGCCAGGCGATGCTCGACGAAGTTGCTGAGGGAACTCGCAGGAATGGTGATCAATGCGTACATCAAGCCCGCGAGGGTAAGGATGCTCAGGTAGCGGAAGGTGATGGAGCCGATGGAGTAGGCCTGGCTCATCAGTTCCGGCATGGCAATGGTGTAGGCCAGGGAGGTCGCCTGGAACACCATGATCGCGAACCCCATGAGCGGAGGGATGGCGATTCTGACTCCTTGCGGAATCACAACAAATCGGAGGATGTCGCGGCGCGCCATGCCCAAGGCGTGGGCGGCTTCCACTTCTCCAGAGGGCACGGCCTGCAAACCGCCACGGAGTATTTCGCTCGTGTAGGCGGCGGTGGTGAAGGCCAAAGCCAAGGATGCCGCCACGAAGGAGGTCAGCGTCATGCCAGCGCTGGGAAGTCCGAAGTAGAACAGTTGCAGGACCACCAGGGCCGGGGTTCCACGTCCGACTTCGATCACGCCGATCGAAACAGCCCTCAAGGCACGGTTCCTGGAACCTGCCCCCAATGCCAACAGCAGGCCGGCCGGCAACCCCATCAGAAGCGTCACGAGGGTCAACTGCAGGCTGACGCCAAGCCCGCCCAGCAGGTCCGGGAAGTAGTCCACCCAGTCGTTGAAGAACGTCATCGCGCAACCCTCTTTCGGAGCTTGCTGTCCAGCAAACGCGTTGCCCAGGCACAGGGAATGGTCATGGCTACATAGAGCCCCGCAGCCCACAGGAACGGCACAATCGCATCACCAGTGACAGTGGATTCGTGACCGGCCCAATAGATGGTGTCCTGCACGCCGATGACGGAAGCCACGGATGAGTCCTTCAACAGGCCGATGGCAAACGTGGCCGCTGCCGGAATCGAGACACGGAGCACCTGCGGGCCGATGATGCTGGCCAAGGTCGCAGCCCGTGAAAGTCCCAAAGCATCGCTGGCTTCCCACTGGCCGTCGTGGATGGCGGTCAGGCCACCCCGATAGATCTCGGCCATGTACGCGGAAGAGACCAGCCCAAAACCGATGACCGCGGCCGCAAACGAGCTGAGTTCGATCACACCGCTTCCCACGCCGAAGTAGATGATGAACAACCACGCCAGCGGAGGAATGCCCCGCAGCAGCTCTATAAAGGACCGTGCAATGAAGCGGACCAGCACAAACCGCGACCGCCGGGCCAACACCAGTGGAATGCCGCCAATCGAGCCGAACAAGAGCGATGAAAGCGTCAGCAGAAGGGTCATGGAGACGCCTTGTGCCACCACGCTGAGGTGTTCCATGTCAGCGCTCCAATACGGCACGCAGGAACCGGCGCGTGCGGTCCATGCTGGGAGAGGTGAAGACGTCGGCAGGGTCGCCTTGCTCAAGGATGGCGCCTTCCGCCATCACCACCACCCGGTCGGAGACATCCCGCGCAAACTGCATCTCATGGGTGACCACAACCATGGTCATGCCTTCGGAGGCCAGTTCCTTCATGACGGCGAGCACCTCCAGGCCGACTTCGGGGTCAAGCGCGGACGTGGGCTCATCGAACAGCATCACTTGTGGGTCCAACGCCAGGGCCCGGGCTATCGCGATGCGCTGCTGTTGTCCGCCGGAGCACCGGCTGGGGTATTGGCTGGCCTTGTCCGCGAGGCCCACACGTTCCAGGAGCTTCCTGGAACGGGCATCTGCCTCTGCACGGGTCCGCCCGAGCACGCGCTCCTGCGGGAGCGAGATGTTCCGCAGGACCGTCATGTGCGGGAAGAGGTTGAACGACTGGAACACCATCCCCACGTTCCGGCGCAAACGGACCAGATCCTTGTGGCTGATCTCGGTTCCTGCGTCCACTTGGTTGCCCTCAACCGTGATCCGTCCACTGTCCGGGACTTCCAACAGGTTGATGCAGCGGAGCAAAGTGCTCTTGCCGGCCCCACTGGGGCCGATAATCGCAACGACTTCCCCCTCGCGGACGGACAAGGACACATCGTTGATTACCGTGTGGTTCCCGAACCGCTTGACCACCGATTCCAGCGATATGGCGGTCCGATCCTGTGCGGGATCTTCTTGCATGGCTAACTCGTTCCTGGCTTGTGTCATTGGACTGACGCGGCTTGTGCGCCGGCGGCCGAAGACCCGTCAGCGGCGTCAGCACCGGCGTCGAACCCTGCACCGAGCGCGTTGAGCGCGAAGGACGCGACGTCCAGGATCGGCACGCTGGTGTACTTGCGGATCTCACGGCGGAATTCGGGAAGAAGTGTGCATTCGAGCACCAACACGCCAATGTTCTCGAAGCGGCCACCCGGGCCAAACTCGCGCTTCACCACGGATGCCACGCCTTCTTTCAGCATTGGCTGGTCCCAGCCGTTGCCGAGGGCGTGATCGTTGGTCAGCATGGTGGCCCACCCGGGCTCGCCTTCCATGCCCGCAATGACCATCCGGGAGGACAGCACATGATCGCCGAGGAGCTTGGTGGCGAGCGACTCCGAAACCGTGAGGACACCAATGTCCTTGTTGGTCAGCACCGAGGCGATGGGCAGGAGGTCCAATCCGCTGGTGATGACGTTGGCAGTTTGGCGCATGTCCTTGCGGGCGTAGAAGAAGAAGCCGCAGTCGGTGATGACCAAGGGGCAGTGGGCCAGCTTTTCACTGGCCGCCCAGAAGGCTTCGACCGCTTCAGGTTCGCCGTTGACCAGAGGTTCAACACGGGCGCCGCGGGCCACGGCATAGGCCACGGGAAGGCCCTGCCAGCTGGCGGGGTTCTCGAAGAAGCCCACGGGATTGTCGCTGATACCGGGCGCATCCGGGGTGAGGCACTCCACGTAGTCGACGGGGTAGGAGTCGAGGTCGCAGAGGATGACGCCAAGCAGGGGCTTGACCTCAGTCATTGCCGGCCACCCCGGCGAGCGGAACGTCGAGCGCTGCCTGCGGTCCGCCGTCGAAAGCTTCCACGCGGGTGGAGGCACTCCCGACAATGGCGACGGCGTTCACCTCAACCCGGATGCCGGGGAGGTTGAGCTCCTCGCCGATCAGGATGCCTGTGGCGGTGGGGCCGGGGGCCGGGAAGTAGCTGAAGCGGATGTCGTAGGTGCGCTGCCATTCTTCATAGCTGAGTTCGCCGGCGTAGAAGGTGTTGAACTGGACCACGTCGCCCATGGTGCCGCCCAGTTCTTCGATGACCCGCTTGAGCGATTCCATGACGGACTTGCACTGCGCCACGATGTCGCCGGGGTTGCGGACGTTGCCTTGTTCGTCGAGGTCTTCCTGGCCACCGACGTAGATCATGTCCCCCACTCGGATGCCGTGGCTGTGGTTGATCTTGAAGTGGCCAGGCACCTGCCAGTGGCCGGGAAGCTCTGCGAAACGTCGTTCGAGGGTGGTCATTTCTTCGTTCTCCTTTGTGGTGATCGTCACTGATCACTTCAAGCATGGAACGGGAAACGAGGGTTTAACCCTGCAACAGAACGAGGTTTGCTGGGGCTGCCGCAAGACTTTCTTTGGCTGCGTTTGGGTCAGCGGTTAAGGCACGACGGCGGCGCGCGCCTTAGGCGGCAGCAGTGGCCCCGAGTATTCGACCACCGAAAGCCGATTCGCAAGATCTGCCAAAAGGTGACTAAAAATAGTAACCTTTTGGCATGACAAAGGTGAGTCAGCTCCGGGAAATTGGGATGGACCACGGAGGGTTCGTGGACACAGATGCGGCCGTCGCAGTTGGCATGGACCCGAAAGCCCTATCCCGCATGGCTCATCGCGGACGCCTGACGCACGAGCTCCACGGGATCTACAGGTTTCCCGAGATCCCGGTGGACGAGACCACCGAGTACCGACTGGCTTTGCTTTGGGCCGGACCGGATTCTGCATTGGACTCAGAGAGCGTATTGCTGCTCCTCGATCTCTGCGACGTTAACCCGCGTGAAATCCATGTGGCCGTGCCCCCCGGTACACGGATTCGCCGCAAAGGCAAGGACCACTACTGCCTCCACAAGGGAAAGTTCGACGTCGAGTTCCACAAGGGACTTCCGATGCTTCCCGTTCACCGGGCCGTCGCCCGGGCGCTCGATGAGGGCATGCGCCGCGAGTTGGCCTCACAGGCTATCCGGACGGCGACCAGGAGGGAACTCATAGAGGAGTCCGAAGCGCAGGACCTTATTCATCGATACCAGCTTGGAGAGGAGGCCAGGTGAAATACGGAGATCTGCCAGCCAGGGCCAAGCCCGCAAAGACCGCCTCATCCCTTTTGGCTGCAATTCGCAACACTGAGACGGGCGAGCCGGACCAAGTAACCACCTGGACCATTGCCGCAAGCGTCCTCATGGCAGCCCTTCAACGGCCAAAAGGAAGTGATGGCAAGCCCTTCCTTAGGCTGAAAGGCGGAGCCTACCTGGAATGGTCCCTGCACCCGGCCGCCCGCGCCACGCAGGACGTCGACACATTCTTCACGGCGGAGGCCGACCGTTTTGACTCCTTCTTGCGGGAAACAGTAACCGGGCCACTCGGTGATTTCACATTCGTCCTCAAGGCCCGAACCGGAGACATCGAAGTTGCCCTCGCTGCAACGAATCCCCGGCGACATGAGATCCAGATTTTCTTCGCGAGGAAATTGTTCCGCAAGGTGGTCCTTGAGGTGTCCTTCCTGGAAGGTGCCATGGACACGTCCAATGACAGCGTGCCCGCCCCTCGCCTTGAGCCCTTCGGTATACCCACACCCGCAGTGACACTCGCCTCCATCTCACCGGAGTACCAAGTTGCCCAAAAGCTGCACGCCTGCACTGGTCCCGGCCACGAGGAAAGGGAGCGCGACGTACTGGACATCCTGCTGCTGAAACGGAATGTCTTTGACCCAGGACTGGGAACCGACCCCCTGCTGCAAGCGTGCGAAGACATCTTCCGCACCCGAGCCCGGATCGGGAGCATGAATGGGGTCCAGGCGAAGGTTTGGCCTGCCGCAATTGTCATCCATGAAAATTGGGGTCCGGAGTTCGCGACGCTGGCCGGAAGGCTGGGCATGGACATCGATCTTGCGGCCGCCGTTGAGGAACTCAACGACTGGGCGGCCGGGTTCCAGCCCTGACACAAGGTCATATCCGAGAACGACATTAGCGGCGCGCGGCTCAGGCGGCAGCGGCGCCCAACAGCCCGTGGACTTCGTCCAAGACAGCCTTGATGATGGGCCGGCGGGCATCGCTGCTCCGCGTTACCGTGAGCACCCGACGCCGGATGCGCGGCTTGTCGAACGCATGGATCCCGACGGGTGCCACGGTGTCGTCCACGGACAGCGGAGGCAGCAACGAGATTCCCCTGCCACGGGAAATTGCCTCGACCAGCAGAAGAAGATCATCCACCACCCAGCGGCTGTTCGGCTCGAATCCCTCATTCCGGCACGCGAAGCGTACGGCCTGCCCGCACGCCCCGGCTTCTGGAGTCAGCACCCAGTCCGCATTTTTGAGATCGGTCAGCTTCAGCCGCGGGGGCACCACATAGTCCGGCGGCGTGACCAGGACCAGGGGCTCATTCATGACCTCACGCGTAACCAGGTAGTCGGGGAAAGCAACAGGGACGTTGTCGTAAAGATCCACGATCGCGATATCCAGGGCGCCGTTCAGCAATTGCTCAATACTGTCCACGGGCTCCACGACGTTGACGGTAAGTTCGACGTCGGGAGCGGTCACCTCAAGCTTGTCGGCGACGGGAAGCAACACATTCCGGGCAAGGGAGGGAATGGAGCCGATCCGCACCCTGCCGGCGAGTTCCCCGCTGAGCTGATCCATTTCGGCCCGGGTGGCCTCGAGGAGCCGTACCACCGCCCGGGCGTGTTCCACCAGGATTTCACCCGCACCGGTCAGGCCCACCCCGCGCGACGAACGGTCCAGGAGCTGAACTCCGGTTTCCTTCTCCAGGATGCTGATCTGCTGCGAAACGGCCGAGGACGTGATGCCCAGGATCCGTGCCGCTCCAGCCAGCGATCCCTGCCTTGCAACCTCGTTGAGAAGGCGCAGCCTTGACACGTCCGGGAGTGGTTTTTCGGTCATGGAACATTCTTGCACGATTAGCTGTTCTTAACGCGGATCGGAATGTATCTTAAGTTAAACAACGAGCCAGCGGGAGGACGACGACGTCCGATCACTGGCCTCCTACACTTCCCCCTTCTTGAAAGGACGCCACGTGGATACCGTGGAAAAGCACCCGTCCAACCTCACTCTCACCGGCATCCTCGGAGCACCCGAATCAGTTGCCCGTAGCATCACCAGCACCATCGAGGACCTGGCCACCGATCTCCGGGAACTCAGCCACGGCATCCATGGCATTGCCGAGGTAGGTTTCGAAGAACGCCTCTCTGTTGCATTCGCCGCTGAGTTCCTGAGGTACCGGGGTTTTCCAGTACAGGTTGGCCGCTACGGCCTGCGTACCTCACTGCGCGCAGAGGCGGGTTCGGGCTCACCAAAGGTTGCAGTGCTCGCCGAATACGACGCCCTCCCCGGAGTGGGCCACGGTTGCGGCCATAACGTCATCTGCGCGGCGGCGGTTGGCGCATTCCTGGGCGTGGCGGCTCAAATTGAGGAACTCGGTGGATCAGTGGTCCTTATCGGCACCCCCGCAGAGGAAAACGGCAATGGCAAGGAACTGCTTGCCCGGGCCGGCGCCTTCGACGACATCGACGCCGTGGTCATGCTGCACCCCTTCACGGGTGAATCCGAAGCGGCGTCGTTTGCCTCGCTGGCCGTCCGCGACGTTGATGTCACCTTCCACGGGGTAGCCGCCCACGCATCATCGGCGCCGCACATGGGTCGCAACGCCCTGGACGCCGTAGTGGCCGCCCATCAGGGCATTGCAGCGCTTCGCCAGCACATCCCGGCGACGGACCGACTGCACTGCCTGATCGTCGAGGGCGGGTCTGCGGTGAACGTCGTCCCCCACCTGGCGAGCGCCGTCGTCGAAATCCGCTCATTGGACCCCGACGGCTTGGTGGACCTTTCGCAAAGAGTGCAGAACGTCCTGGAGGGCGCAGCGCTCATGACGGGCACGCGGCTCGAAACCACTTGGGATCCGTTCCCGGCGTATCTTCCCGTGCGCAGCAACCACGCCCTGAGCGCGCGGTACCACGGGCACATGTCCGCGCGCGGGCGAGCCATCACCCTGGAGACCGAGCTTGTGGGCGGTGGCTGGTCCACGGACTTGGGAAACCTCAGCCTGCGGCTCCCCTCCATCCACCCAACCATCAGCATCTCCCGCGAAACAACGCCGATGCACACGGTGGAGTTCGGGCAGCACGCCATCAGCCCCGCCGGAGACCAAGCCGTAGTGGACGGTGCCATCGGCCTCGCCTTGACCGTTGCCGACTACTTGGCGGACGAGCGGCTCCGCGAGCAGACGCAGCTGGACTTCGAAGCCGCCGGCGGAGCAGTGGACGTGGAGCAACTCCTCACCCCACCAACGGAGAAATAGCAACGCCATGTTAAATCCAGTCCATCTCCGCACGCTGTCCGTAGTCCTCCGCACAGGATCCTTCGCTGACGCCGCCCGCGAAATCGGCTACACCGGCTCGGCCGTTTCACAGCAGGTGGCCGCGCTCGAGCGTGCCGTTCAGGCTCCGCTCGTGGAACGCGATGCCCAGAGCATCCGCCCCACTGAGGCAGCAAAGTTCCTGGCCGCCAGGGCGAGCGATATCATCAACGCCCTTAACACCCTCGAAGACGAGATGAAGGGCTTCAGCAAAGGCAACTACGGGCTGATGCGGCTGGGCAGCTTCAGCACGGCGAGCCAACGACTTCTGCCCGCCGGACTGGCGTCCTACCTGCGCAGGCATCCCACCTCCACGGTGGAACTGGAGGAAGGCTGCCCCACGGACTTGGCGGCCATGGTGAGGGATTCAGTGCTGGATGTTGCTGTGGCTTTCCACTACGACCTGGTTCCGCAGCAATGGCCTTCCAACGTGGTCGCGGTCCCGCTACTGGCCGAGGAACTCCTGTTGCTGCTCCCCGAAAAGCACAGGCTTGCAGGAGCCGAGCAGATCACCCTGCAGGACCTTGCCCGGGAAAACTGGGTATCCACCAAGGAAGACTCTTCCGGCGACGCGTGCCTCAGGCATTTGTGCGCCAGCGGAGGTTTCAAGCCGCGAATCACGGTGCGGAGCAACAACTACGACGCCCTCCGCGGCATGGTCCGGTCCGGGGTGGGCATCGCCCTGGTGCCGGCGTTGGACCACGTACCAACCGAGAACATCGTGGCCACGGCCATCAGCGGGTGCACGGCCCGGCGGCACGTTTCGGCACTCCGGCACAAGTCCGAGGCCGGCGTTTCCGTCACCAGCATCCTGCAGTGCCTGGGACGCTCTGCCGACCGGCTGGCCAGCTCAGCGCACGGCATCACCCGTCAGACGAAGCAGCCCGACGCCCTGGCGCCGGTGGAGTACTTAGCCAGCCTCCGCGCGTCGTAATTCCGCCCAAGTAAGTCGCACTTTAGGTCGTTCCCAGCTCTGGGAACGACCTAAAGTGCGACTTAGTTGGGTGAGCCGGCTGTGCTTTGGCGCACCACGAGCTCCGGCGTGAAGACGACGGCGCGGTGCTTGGTTCCGCCGTTGTCCTGCTCCTCCGAAAGGAGTTCGATGGCGGTCCGGCCCAGGGCCTCGGTGGGTTGGCGGATGGAGGACAGGGGAACGACGGCGGAGATCGCAAAATCGATGTCGTCGTAACCAATCAGGGCAATATCCTCCGGGATGCGCACGGTCCGGAGCATGGTGAGCGACTGCATGACGCCGAGCGCCAGGAGGTCGTTGGAGCAGAAGACAGCTTCCGGGCGGTCCTCCGGCGAACGCTCCACCAGTTTGTTGCCCACCTGGCGTCCCGCAAGAACTGTTTGGCCCGCCGAGTCCAGGACCTCCATGGTGGCACCCTCCACGTCGGCGACGGCACGCTGCGCGCCCTTGAGTCGGTGCGCCACCTGACGGATGGTTGGGGTGCCA
Source organism: Paenarthrobacter sp. NPDC018779 (assembly GCF_044391085.1). Classification (NCBI taxonomy): domain Bacteria; kingdom Bacillati; phylum Actinomycetota; class Actinomycetes; order Micrococcales; family Micrococcaceae; genus Paenarthrobacter; species Paenarthrobacter sp. NPDC018779. The sequence continues at coordinate 9,957 of NZ_JBIRZS010000027.1, forward strand.
ACAAAAGCCAGACGACGGCGGCCCGTCTCCAGCAGGTGCCGGGCGGCGAGGTAGCCGCCTTCTTCGTCATCCACGGAAACCGAACTGCAGCGGTCCGTGTCGGCCAACTGGTCCACGAGGACGGTGGGTACGCCGCGCTCACGCAGGGTATCGATCCGCTCGGCGACGTCGCCCACGGGGGAAATGAGCAGGCCCTGGACGCGCTGTTCCTGGAACAGGTCCATGTAGTGCACTTCGCGGGAGGCGTCCTGGCCGCTGTCCCCCACCAGCACCACGCTTCCCAGCACGGTAGCGGCGTCCTCCGCTGCCCGGGCTACAGAGGAGAAGAACGGGTTGCCGACATCGAGCACGATCAAGCCGATGGTGCGGCTCTGGCCGGCACGCAATTGGCGGGCGGCGTCATTGCGCACAAATCCAAGTTCAGCGATGGATTTCAGCACTCGCTCCTTGGTGCGCTGCGAGACACGGTCCGGGTAGTTGAGCACGTTGGAAACCGTGCCCACGGCAACCTTGGCATGAGTGGCAACATCTTTGATGCTCGCTGTTTGGGACATGCTTTCCGATCTCCGCTGTCTTCTCGTCTTACCTGCAGGAAACGCCTTGACACCCTCCTTTATCCGAGGGTAATTTGAATCGTAACAAATGAAACGATTCAAAGACGAGTAACCCCGGAGAACCGCAGATGAGGGTATGTTTCCGTTCCTCCGTCCACCCCGAGTTGATGGACGAGTACAGGCGCCGACACGCAGCCGTTTGGCCCGAGATGCTCCGTGCCCTCAAGGACGCGGGTTGGAACAACTACTCCCTGTTTCTCGCGTCAGACGGGCAGCTCATTGGCTACTTGGAATGTGACGACTATGCGCAAGCGCAAGCCCGCATGGCCGTCACCGAGGTCAACGCCCGCTGGCAAGCGGAAATGGCCACCCTCTTTGCCAACAGCGATGTCCCTCCGGACGAGGGCTTCGAGATCGTGGAAGAAGTTTTCAATCTGGAAGACCAACTGGCTTCAGCAAGCAAGGCCGGCAACGCCACCACCCATCAGAAGGAACAAGCATGAACACCACAGAATCGGCCCTGGGCCGCTTGGGAGAACTGGCCATTGAAGTGCCCTCCTGGGCCTACGGGAATTCGGGGACGCGGTTCAAGGTCTTCGGCACCCCGGGTACCCCGCGCACCGTGCAGGAAAAGATCGCGGATGCGGCGAAGGTCCACGAGCTCACGGGCTTGGCGCCCACTGTTGCGCTGCATATCCCGTGGGACAAGGTGGATGACTACTCGGCCTTGCGTGAATATGCAGAAGGGCTGGGCGTTGGCCTGGGCACCATCAACTCGAACACGTTCCAGGATGACGAGTACAAGTTCGGTTCCCTCACCTCGTCCAACGAATCGGTGCGTCGCCGCGCGATCGAGCACCATCTGGACTGCATCCAGATCATGCACGCTACCGGGTCCAAAGATTTGAAGATCTGGCTGGCCGATGGCACCAACTACCCGGGCCAGGACGATATGCGCGGACGTCAGGACCGCTTGGCCGAAAGCCTGCAGGAGATCTACGCCGCCCTGGGTGATGAGCAGCGACTGGTGTTGGAGTACAAGTTCTTCGAGCCAGCTTTCTACCACACCGATGTTCCGGACTGGGGCACCTCCTACGCGCAGACCCTGGCCCTGGGCGAGAAGGCGTTCGTGTGCCTGGACACCGGCCACCACGCCCCGGGCACCAACATCGAGTTCATCGTGATGCAGCTCCTGCGCCTGGGCAAGCTGGGGTCTTTCGACTTCAACTCACGCTTCTACGCCGATGATGACCTGATTGTGGGCGCGGCTGATCCGTTCCAGTTGTTCCGCATCATGCACGAGGTGATCCGTGGCGGCGGCTTCGGGAAGGATTCCGGCGTCGCACTGATGCTGGATCAGTGCCACAACCTGGAGGAGAAGATCCCGGGCCAGATCCGCTCGGTACTCAACGTCCAGGAAATGACGGCCCGCGCGCTGCTGGTGGACACCGCAGCGCTGAACGAGGCCCAGCGTGCCGGGGACGTCCTGGCCGCCAACGGCATCTTCAATGATGCCTTCTACACCGACGTCCGACCGGCCCTTGCCGAGTGGCGTGAATCCCGCGGCCTGCCCGCCGACCCGATCGCTGCCTACAAGGCCAGCGGCTACCAGAAGAAGATCAACGAGGACCGCGCAGGCGGCCAGCAAGCCGGATGGGGCGCCTGATTCCTATGAGCAACAAAACTGTTGAAGACCTGATTTCCCGTTCCAACCGCCTCGGGGCGGACAAGCGGAACACCAACTTCGCCGGCGGCAACACCTCCGCGAAGGGCACCGAGAAGGACCCGGTCACGGGCCAGGACGTCGAACTCCTCTGGGTCAAGGGTTCCGGCGGCGACCTAGGCACCCTGAAAGCGGAAAACCTTGCCGTGCTTCGGCTCGACCGGCTCCAGGCACTGAAGTCCGTGTACCCCGGCGTCGTGCGTGAAGACGAAATGGTGGCCGCGTTCGATTACTGCCTGCACGGCAAGGGCGGCGCGGCACCCTCGATCGATACGGCCATGCACGGCCTGGTGGACGCAGCCCACGTGGACCACCTGCACCCGGATTCGGGCATCGCGATCGCCACCGCCGTGGACGGCGAGGCACTGACCTCGAAGATCTTCGGCGACAAGGTGGTGTGGGTTCCGTGGCGTCGCCCCGGGTTCCAGCTTGGCCTGGACATCGCCGCGATCAAGGACGCCAACCCGCAGGCCGTCGGCACCATCCTGGGCGGCCACGGCATCACCGCCTGGGGCGCCACCAGCGAAGAAGCCGAAGCCAACTCCCTCTGGATCATCGACCAAGCCGAGAAGTACATCGCAGAGAACGGCAAGACCGAGCCTTTCGGTCCCGCCCTCCCCGGCTACGGCGCCCTGCCCGAGACCGAGCGCCGCGCCAAGGCGGCAGCCTTGGCCCCGGTGATCCGCGGCTTGGCCTCCACGGACAAACCGCAGCTGGGGCACTTCAGCGATGACGCCGTCGTCCTTGACTTCCTCGCCGCCGAAGCGCATCCGCACCTGGGCGCACTCGGCACCTCCTGCCCGGACCACTTCCTCCGCACCAAGGTCAAGCCCCTCATCCTGGACCTGCCCGCGGACGCCTCCATCGAGGACTCGGTAGCCCGTCTGAAGGAACTGCACGCCGAGTACCGGCAGGATTACCAGGCCTACTACGACCGGCACGCCGACGCCGACTCACCAGCGTTGCGCGGCGCGGACCCGGCGATCGTGCTCATCCCCGGGGTGGGCATGTTCTCCTACGGCAAGGACAAGCAAACCGCCCGCGTGGCCGGTGAGTTCTACATCAACGCGATCAACGTGATGCGCGGCGCCGAAGCGATCTCCAGCTACGCCCCGATCGAGGAATCCGAAAAGTTCCGCATCGAATACTGGGCGTTGGAAGAAGCCAAGCTCGCCCGGATGCCCAAGCCCAAGTCCCACGCCACCCGCATCGCACTGGTCACCGGTGCGGCGTCGGGCATCGGCAAGGCGATCGCTACCCGTTTGGCCTCCGACGGCGCGTGCGTAGTGATTGCCGACCTGAACCTTGAGAACGCCCAAGCCGTCGCCGAGGAACTGGGCGGTGCCGACGTCGCCATCGGCGTCCAGGCCGACGTGACCAACGAAGCCCAGATCAACGCCGCCATCGCCGAAGCCGTGCTCGCCTTCGGTGGCCTGGACCTGGTGGTCAACAACGCCGGCCTGTCCATCTCCAAGCCGCTGCTCGAAACCACCGAGAAGGACTGGGACCTGCAGCACAACGTCATGGCCAAGGGCTCCTTCCTTGTGTCCAAAGCCGCTGCGAAGATCATGATCGACCAGGGCCTGGGCGGAGACATCATCTACATCTCCTCCAAGAACTCCGTGTTCGCCGGCCCCAACAACATCGCCTACTCCGCCACCAAAGCAGACCAGGCACACCAGGTCCGGCTCCTCGCCGCGGAACTGGGCGATCACGGCATCCGCGTCAACGGCATCAACCCCGACGGCGTGGTCCGCGGTTCCGGCATCTTCGCCGGCGGCTGGGGCGCCAAACGCGCAGCGGTCTACGGCGTGGACGAGGAAAAACTGGGCGAGTACTACGCCCAGCGCACCCTCCTCAAGCGCGAAGTCCTCCCCGAACACGTAGCCAACGCCGCAGCCGTACTCACCAGCAACGAACTCTCCCACACCACCGGCCTCCACATCCCCGTGGACGCCGGCGTCGCAGCAGCGTTCCTCCGATAGGTCATCCCGTGACAAATGCAGCAACCAGCACCGCCCCGGCCAACACCGGGGCGGTGCCCGCTCCCCAGGTCTTCGCCGCCGTCGACATCGGCGCCTCCTCAGGCCGCGTCATGCTCGGCCGCGTCTCCCCCTCCACAGGGGCGACGTTGGAAACCGTGCACCGGTTCCCCAACGGCGTTGTGGAGTACGACGGCGGCCTCCGCTGGGACTTCGACGCCCTCTTCGCTGAGGTGCTCAAGGGCTTGGCGGCTGCCGCTTCGGTGACCGCTGGGAACGGTGAACGGATTACCAGCATCGGCATCGACACGTGGGCCGTGGACTACGGCCTGGTTGATGCGTCCGGGGAGCTCGTCTCGGTTCCCTACAGCTACCGGGACGAGCGCAGCCGTTCCACCGTGGCGCGAGTGCACGCGGTCATTCCGCCGGAGAAGCTCTACGCCACCACCGGTTTGCAGTTCCTCCAGTTCAACACCGTGTACCAGCTCGCCGCCGAGCCCTCCTTGGACGGTCTGCAGGCACTGCTCATTCCGGATCTGATCGCGTTCCTCCTCACCGGGCAGCGCAGGACCGAGGCCACGAATGCCTCCACAACGGGGCTCTTCGACGCCGTCACCGGGGAGTGGGCGGTTGATTTCCTGGACGCGCTCGGCCTTCCGCGGGACATCTTCCCACCCCTGATCCAACCCGGGGAAACCGTGGGTAAGCTGCTGTCCTCGGTGGCCGAACGTACGGGACTTGCTGCTGATACGCGGGTGGTGGCTGTTGGTTCGCACGACACCGCTTCCGCAGTCGCCGCAGTCCCGGCCTCGGCCGAGGACTTCGCCTACATCTCCTCCGGCACCTGGTCCCTCGTGGGCGTCGAACTTCAGCATCCCGTGCTCAGCGAAGCGAGCCGGACGGCCAACTTCACCAACGAACGCGGCGTGGACGGCACCATCCGGTATCTTCGCAACGTCGGCGGACTCTGGCTGCTCAGCGAATGCCAGCGCACCTGGGCAGCCCAAGGCTTCAACCAATCACTCCCAGCATTGCTCGACGCCGCCGCGGCACTCCCTCCCGGAGGCCCGCAAATCAACGCCGACGACCCCGCCTTCACCGCCCCGGACAACATGCCCGAACGCATCCGCGCGGCCGTGCGGCACAACGGCGAGGTACTCCCGGACCGGCCTGCCGCCGTCGTGCGTTGCATCCTGGACAGCCTCGCGGCCGGTTACGCGCGCACCCTGGCCGACGCCGAACGCCTCACCGGCCGCACCACGTCCGTGGTGCACGTGGTGGGTGGCGGCTCGCAGAACCGACTCCTGTGCCAACTCACCGCCGACGCAACAGGCAAACCCGTAGTGGCCGGACCGGTCGAGGCGACGGCGCTTGGCAATGTGTTGGTCCAGGCGCGGGCCGCTGATGTGGTGCAGGGCGGGCTTGCGGAGCTGAGGGCGCTCGTAGTCTCCGGAACGGAATTGGTGCGGTACGAGGTTGGTTCTCAGAGTCCTGTGACCGTGTAGCGGCGTTCGATTTCAGTGGTGGCCCCGCCCCATGCACTCGCGGCAACGCGCGCTTGATGCGCACGGAAGGCCGGGGCGTCGTGGAATACTTCATCGACCTGCCACACCAGAGGGTCCGCGGTTGGGTTCACGCGGAAGGAGACACAGCCGGGTTCGGCAAGCGTCAACTCGATGTGGCCTGCCAGATGCTCCACGACGATGGCCACCTCATCGAGGTCGCGGCACACGAGTTGTCCGGTGAGACTTACTTCAGTCACAGTGCTCCTTTGCGCAACCAGGCGTCCTCAAACAGCACACCAAAGGGATAGGAATGTAACCATATGGTGTCATAATAGCAATATGGATATGAGTGCGGAATCAGTAGGCCACGCCCTACGTGAACGACGGAAGGCTTGCGGCTACACCCAGCAAGCCTTGGCTGACTCCATCGGCACTTCCCGGAAGTTTATTGTCGACCTGGAATCCGGCAAGGAGCGCGCAGCCTTCGGTTTAGCTTTGAAGGCGATGGCCGTCCTCGGCCTGGGCATTACCCCGAACGATGCCCCTTCCCGTGACTTTGGTGGGGACTTTGCACGCACTATCGGCGAGAGGGACTACCACTACGCCATCCGGCTGCTGGGGGAATACACCGGGTCCTCGCTCGTGGCGGGTCGCGCCCTTATGCCCACCGCCCCCTCCGTCAATGACGATGCCTACCGGGCAGTTCTAGGCGCAGTCACCGTCTGGGTGTCGGCCAAAACCAGGACCCCTGCACCCAAGTGGGCAAGGAACGTCAAAGCGTCACCACAGCCGGTTTTCCTGGCGGAGAAACTGCACCCGGTCAGCGACCGCATGAAGGACCTCATCCGCCGTGAGACTCCCGTCGAGATCGCTGCACTGAATGTTTGGATTCGGGAGCGAGATCTGGCAACGGTATGAACGGCGTGCACGAGTTCCGACGTGATGACGTTGTTGAACTACTCCGGGAACTGGAGTCCCGTCTTGCATCTCGCGGCGTCACCTTGGACATTCAGATCGTAGGAGGCGCCGCGCTTCTGCTCCACGGCCTGCTGGACCGCGCGACCACCGATATTGACGCCCGATACACTCCCGGTGACATCGTTGACGATGTCGCTGCCGACATGGCCCATCAGTATGGGCTGCCCCTGACCTGGCTGAATAGCAAGGCAGCAGCTTTTCTGCCCGATGAAGCCAGATGGATTGCGGGTCCCGACGGGACCTCTTCAGCAATAAAACTGGCCGACCTGCCCACTCTGGCTGCGATGAAAATTGCTGCGGAGCGAGCGAAAGACATTGAGGACCTTGGCCACATTGTCCTCGCGCTTGGAATTAATAATGCCGACGAACTCGTCCAACTCGCTTTTCAGAAGTACGGCGAGCACTCTGTGGCCCTGAGTGCCCCCTACGACAATTATGAGATCGTTGCCGAAGAAGCCATGTCCGCCGCCCGGGCCCTGCCGCGGCCGCGGGCTACCCCATGAGCCAGGCCGCACCCAGCAACAGCGGCACCGCCAGGATGGACGTGGTCACGGCGGTTGATTGGGCGATTTTCTGGCCCACGCCGTACCGGAGCGCGTAGAGCACCACGTTCTGACCGGTCGGCAGGATGGCGCAGGCTGTAACCACGAACGTGCTGAACGAGTCCAGGCGGAACACGAAGACCGCCAGCACCCAGGCCAAGGCGGGCTGGATGGCCGACTTCAGGGTCACGGCGAGCGCAGTGGGAGCACGGTCCCCAATCCCCTGGCCGGCGGACAGTCCGTGGAGCGACATGCCGAAGATGATCAGCATGAGCGGCACTGCGAGTTGGGCCACGAGCCTCATGGGATCCAGCGTCCAGGCCGGCAGTTCCAATCCCACTGCGCTCACGATGACGCCAAGGATCGCCGCCACGGTGACGGGATTCCGGAAAGGCGTGGACAGGACGCGCCACACGGAAACCTTGGTGGCGGCCGGGTTGGTGAGGTCCAGGACGGTCAGGGCGATGGGAGTCACCAGCGCCAATTGGAACAACATGATGGGCACTACATACGTGGTGCTTCCCAAGATGTATTGGGACAGCGGGACGCCGAGGTTGGTGGAGTTCACGATTCCCGTAGCCAGGGCACCGATGGTGGTCCGCCGGACACCCCAGCGGAAGATGGTTCCGGACAGGGCGAACACGAGCATCACCGCCGAGGCTGTGACCACCGAGATCAAACCCGTGGGACTCAGGACGTCACTGATGTGGCGGGAGGCAATGGTGGAGAACATGAGGCTCGGCAAGCCCACCATGAACGTCAGGGTGGAGAGGACTTTGCTTCCCTGCGGACCCAGCGCGTTGGTCTTTCCCAGGACGTAGCCCACCAGCAGGACGATGCCCACCACAAAGAAACCCTTCAGTACTCCGTCCAAGCTTCGTGTCCTTCGGTTCGGCAGTTGGTGGCCCCCAGCGATGGTAACCGCTTTCACGCCACCCGGGCACCGAACGTCTGCTACGTCACAGCGCCCGCGAAGGGTCCCGCGCTAAACTGGTGGCACTATGATCCGCACAATGTTCAAGTCCAAGATCCACCGTGCCACGGTGACCCACGCCGACCTCCACTACGTCGGTTCCGTCACCGTTGACCTGGACCTCCTGGACGCTGCCGACATTCTGCCGGGTGAGCTCGTGTCCATCGTGGACATCACCAACGGAGCCCGCCTGGAGACCTACACCATCGCCGGCGAGCGCGGTTCGGGCGTCATCGGCATCAACGGCGCCGCTGCCCACCAGGTCCATGTTGGCGATCTTGTCATCCTGATCACCTACGCCCAGATGACCACCGAAGAGGCCAGGTCCTACGAGCCCAAGGTGGTCCACGTCGGTAAGGAAAACCAGATCCTGCAGCTTGGCAACGACCCCGCCGAGGCACACACCCCGGGCCTGCTGCGCCCGCCGCACGCCTTGAGCAACGCGGCACACCTCAGCTGAACCAGCCACACGCTGACTTACGACGGCGGCACTCACCAGAGTGCCGCCGTCGAGCGCGTTAAAGGGGTGTCCGGATGACGGACCGCCCGTCCGAAAACGCTTACCGGTCGAATAAAGCTGATTAGGCTGGAGGCGTGACCCACCTCCTCCCCGCCAGCACACCGCCATGATCGGCGTCCTCTCCGGGTTCTTCGTGGTGTGGGCCATCATCCTGGTGGGCATGTTCGTTGGGCGGCGCGGGTTGCTCGGCGAGAACGCCCGTTCGGTGTTGAGTTCGCTGACGTTTTTCGTAGCGAGCCCGGCTTTGTTGTTCGAAACCCTGAGCAAAGCCAAGCTCCATGATGTCTTTGCGGCGCCCCTGCTGGTTACTGCCGTTGGGGCGATCATCACGGGCCTGCTGTTCTTCCTGATCGTGAAGTTCTGGCTCAAGCGGAGCCTGCCTGAGTCCCTCATGTCCTCCATGAGTTCATCGCTGGCCAACTCGGCAAACCTCGGCATCCCCATCGCAGTGTTCGTCCTGGGTGACGCCAGCTATGTGGCTCCGCTGCTGATTTTCCAGCTCGCTTTCTTCACGCCGCTGTACCTCATGGCCCTGGATGCCAGCACCAGCACGCACCGCACTACACCGCTGCGTTTCTTCCTGATGATCGTGAAGAACCCGATGATCGTGGGCTCGGCGCTGGGGTTGATCGTGGCCGGAACAGGGATCCAGGTTCCGCAACTCATCCTGGAGCCGGTCCACCTGATCGGAGGGGCCGCGATTCCGGCCATGCTCATGGCGTTCGGGATGAGCCTGAACGGTTCGAGGCCGTTGCAGAAAGACACGGGACGCAGGCTGGACACACTCCTGGCCAGTGGTTTCAAGCTGTTGGTTCACCCCCTGATCGCCTACCTGTTTGCCCGCTTTGCCTTGAATATGGACGGGCACGCCCTGTTCGCGGTGGTGGTTACCTCAGCGCTCCCCACGGCCCAGAACGTCTTCGTTGCGGCAAACCGCTACCAGGCCGGAATCACGGTGGCCAAGGACACTGTGTTGATCACGACGGTTGTTGCCGTCCCCGCGATGATCGCCGTGGCCCTGCTGCTCACCTGACCCAAGCAGGGGACAGATAACGCACCACTGAAGCTTGGGTGGAGCGTTTGCTGTCCCCCAGTTGGGGTCACTCGACGTCCGCGTGGGCCAGGTAGTGGTCCAGGAGCTGGGCGCAACGGATGAAGCCCAGGTGCGAGTACGCCTGCGGGTGGTTGCCCAGATGGGTCTCCGTGGCGGGATCGTATTCCTCGGGCAGCAAACCCGTGGGCCCAAACAAGGCCACCAGTTGGTTGAACAGTTCCAACGCGTCGTCCAAACGGCCAACAGCAAGGTACGCCTCGATCAACCACGTGGTGCAGATGTGGAAGCCGCCCTCCAAGCCCGGCAGGCCGTCGTCGTACCTGTACCGGAAGACCGTGGGACCAACACGCAACTCGCGCTCAACTGCCGTCACAGTGTCCAGGAAGCGCTGGTCCTGGACGTCAATGAGCCCGGACAAGCCGATGTGGAGCACGGCAGCATCCAGGTCGGGGCTGTCGTAGGCAACCGTGTAGGAAGCCGCGGTGTCGTCCCACCCTTCACGGAGTACCTCCTCGCGGATGGTGTCCGCTGTGGAGGACCAGTCGGTGTGCGCAGTGCGTCCGTGAAGGGCAGCGGCTTTGAGTGCCCTGTCCAGCGTCACCCAGCACATCACCTTGCTGTACACGTGGTGACGCGGCGGCCGGCGGGCTTCCCAGATGCCATGGTCCGGCTCGTGCCAGCGCGCAATGACGGCATGGGCCATCTGTTCCATGAGGAACCAATGCTCGTCCGGGAGGAAGCCCCGGCGTTCACCGAGGTCATGGATCAGCTCTGCAATGGGACCGAAGACGTCCAGTTGGACCTGGTGGTCCGCTGCGTTGCCGATCCGGACGGGACGCGATCCGGCATAACCCGGCAGGCTCTCCACGATGGCTTCGGTGGAAAGCGGAGCACCGGTCACGGAATACAACGGGTGCAGCCATTCCGGCCCGGGTGCGTTGTCCAGGATCCGGCCCAGCCAGAGCAGGAAGCCATCAGCCTCGTCCGTGGACCCGAGCCCCACCAACGCGTTCACTGTCATGGACCCGTCCCGCAGCCAGCAGTAGCGGTAGTCCCAGTTACGGGTGCCACCGATCCCCTCCGGCAGCGACGTGGTGGGGGCGGCCAAGACGGCCCCCGTGGGCTCGTGCACCAGCGACTTCAGGACCAGGGCCGAACGCCGTACCAGGGAGGTGTTGACGGTGGGTAGCTGCAGTGACTTGACCCAGTCCCGTGAGGATTGCCCGACGGCGGCCCTCCGATCAGGCTCTCCCCCGAGGTCCGCGGGCAAGGACTCGGTATCCCCGCAGCGCAGGTTCAGGACGACGGGGCCGTACTGGAGCGGCACCTCGGCGGTGGCGGTGGCATGCCGGGCGTCGTTGGTGATGGTGAAGTCCACGCCCGGGGCGAAGAGGATGATCGGATCGGACGTTCCCACCACATGGACTTCGTGGCCGCGGATCTCCATGTTGAACGGAGCATTGGCGTAGTCAGGCCGGGGCGCGAACACCACCCGGGCCGTGCCGGTGCCGGACAGCACGCGGACCAAGCTGGTGATGCCTTCCGGAGCAGGCTCGAGGTAATCCGTCACCGTGACATCCGCCCAGCGGGTTTCCACGATCATGGTGTTGTCCACGTAGCGCTGGGCCAGCACCGGCGAGGGCTTCACGGGTTCGATGCTGAAGTGCCCGGCCGGATCCCCGCCCAGAATGTGGGCGAACAACGATCCCGAATCCGGCAGCGGGTGGCTCATCCAACAGACTTTCGCGTCCGGGGTCAGCAGGGCGGTGGAGGTTCCATTCCCGATCATCGAATGCCGTTCCAGCCCCACGGCGTCCTCGCCGAAGAGCCAGGAGCGCCGAAGTTCGAACAGCAAAGCCAGCACCCGCGCAAAGGCCTCCGGGTCCGGAAGGGTGTAGGCCGCCGTCGTCTGTCCCGGCCCGACGTGCAGGCCCAGGTCCGGACCACGCAGGGTGGCGAGTGCTTTCTCGTCGCTCGCGGCATCGCCGGCAAAGAGCGCGGCGCTGACGCCAAGCCGCTGCCGGAGCGTCTCCAGCGCCTTGCCTTTCGCGGGCTCGTCCACGGTCAGGTCCAACACGGTGCCGTCGACGATGAAATAGACCCCGAACTCGATGGCGATCTGCTGGGATTTGAAGATGACCCGCTCCACCACGTCGGGTGCCGCGGGACGGGTGTGGACTGCCACGCCTGCGGGTTTGCGCACGATGCTGACGCCCTTCTCATAGGCAACAGCTTCCGTCAGGGCTGTCGACACCTGCTGGAGCAACGTCTCGGTGGCAAGGGTCAGGTTGTAGGCAAACCCCATGTCGAACTCAACGCCGTGCGAACCCACCAAGTGGACCTCGGCAGGCAGCCTGGACACCGCGGCGAGGTCCCGCAGCGAACGTCCCGAGATGATGGCAGTGTGCGTGTTGGGCAAGGCCGCGAGCGCGCGCAGGGCCACGGCCGCACTGTCCAGGGGCAGGGTTTCGGTGGAGACGCCCTCGGCCGAGTGCAGCGTGCCGCCGTAGTTGCACGCCACCAGGAGTCCCGGCTCCCGCGAGAGGATCTTCAGGTCCGCCATGAGTTCCTCGGTGATCCCCTGGTCCTCGTGGGGACGGACGAACGAGCGCAACAGGCCAAGCGGCAGCGAGTTCATCAGCAGCGCGGAATCGGCGACTGTTTGGTTCAACGGCGTAGGCATGGCGGATCCTTCCGTAGCGGATACGTATAGTTTCCGCCCGAAATGTTTCCCTCGTATACCGCGTAATTGCAGAAGCGTTAAATTTTTTTCAACCGGCAAGCCGCCAGGTAACCGCCCCGGCGGCCTGTCCGTGGTCGCTGCGTCCTAGGCAGGAACGAGCCCAGCCACCTGGGCCACCAACTCCACTGAGCGAAGGCGTTCCTCGGTACCGGTACTCTGGTGCGCCACGATCAGCTCGTCCGCGTCGGCATGCTTGGCGAACTCGTCGAGGTACTCGCCCACAACCTCGGGGGTGCCCACGGCGGAATACTTGACCATTTGGGCAATGTGCTGGCCCTGCGGCGAGTCCAGGATGAGGTCCGCCTCATCGTCGGTGAATTGCCGGCCGCCGCCAAAGAAAAGGGAGACACGGGCGCGCTTGACGGCTTGGAAGATCGCCTGCGCTTCGGCGTTGCTGTCCGCCGCGGTGACGTTCACTCCGGCGATCACGTGGGGCTCGGAGAGCTGCTCGGATGGCTTGAAGTCGCGGCGGTAGATGGCCACGGCATCACGCAGGGCTGCGGGTGCGAAGTGCGAGGCGAACGCATACGGGAGTCCCAGTTGCGCGGCCAATTGTGCACCGAAAAGGGAGGAGCCGAGGATGTACAGCGGCACGTTGGTACCCTTGCCCGGCGTCGCCTCCACGCCTTGGATGCGGGTGGGGCCGGTGAGGTATCCCTGCAGCTCGAGGACGTCCTGCGGGAAGCTGTCCGACGAGGTGTGGTCGCGGCGCAGAGCACGCATGGTGTTTTGGTCGCTGCCAGGAGCCCTGCCCAGACCAAGATCGATGCGTCCCGGGTGCAGCGTCTCCAGCGTGCCGAACTGCTCGGCGATGGTCAGCGGCGAGTGGTTCGGGAGCATGATGCCGCCCGCACCCAGCCGGATGCTGTTGGTATGCGCGGCAACGTGGGCGATCAGGACGCTCGTCGCCGAGGACGCAATCGCGGACATGTTGTGGTGCTCCGCGTACCAAACCCGGCGGTATCCCAACTCTTCGGCCTTTTGTGCCATGGCAACGCTGCCTGCGAGGCTTTCCGCTACCGTCTGGTCCTTTCCAATGGTCGCCAGGTCGAGGATGGAAAGAGGAACAGTCACGGGATTGCCGGCCTTTCGGTGTGGTTTCGCGTGTGCGTGGCGCACTTTAGCGACAACGACGGCGGTACCCGGCTTATTTCTGTGAGTTGCGTCGCGGACCCTGCGGCAGCCATATAGGGCCGCGCTTTTGTGACCCCGTTCGACGCCCGATTAACCGCCGTGAACGCCTGTATCCCAGCGTGTCAAAGTGCTTTGACCACGCTGAGCGCCCTGCCGGATAGTTGCAGCCACAAGTAAGCATCAGACTTTAATCAAGGGGTATCCATGGCACGTTTCGCAGCCAAGACCGGCGTCACCGCGGCGCTGGCCGCCACTGCTCTTCTGGGCCTCGCGGCCTGCTCGGATCCGGGCGCGACGGCAGCAACAGGGGCGACCGCTCCGGCGTCGAACGCTTCTTCCAGCGCAACCAAAGAATTCAACCTGACGCCCGAGCAGAACCGCATCAAGGTGGAGGTTGACTCCGCAGCTGCCGCGCAGGTCCCGGACGCCATCAAGGCCGACGGCAAGCTGACGGTGGTAACCACGGGCGGCGCGGCGCCGCTGAGCCTCTTCGCCTCCGACAACAAAACCCTCATCGGCAGCGAAGTGGACATCGCCTATGCCGTGGGTGAGACCCTGGGCCTCCAGGTGGAAGTCCTGCCGGTCGCGTGGGCGGACTGGCCGCTCGGCGTCGAATCCGGAAAGTATGAGGCTGTCCTCTCCAACGTCACCGTCACCGAGGCCCGCAAGGAAAAGTTCGACTTCGCCACCTACCGAAACGACCTCCTGGGCTTCTACGCAAAGAGCGACTCGGACATCGGCGAGGTCAAGGAAGCCAAGGATGTTGCCGGCAAGCGCATCATTGTGGGCTCCGGAACCAACCAGGAAGCAATTCTTGTGCGGTGGGACGAGGAGAACAAGAAGAACGGCCTGAAGCCGGTTGACTTCCAGTACTACGACGACGACTCCGCCTCCCAGCTGGCCCTCCAGTCCGGACGTGCGGACCTCACATTCGGACCGAACGCCTCTGCCGCCTACAAGGCCGCCAAGGATGGCAAGACCAAGCAGGTGGGAACGCTTGAGGGCGGCTGGCCGTTGAAGGCAGAGATCGCTTTCACCACCAAGAAGGGCAACGGCCTGGCTCTCGCAGCCCAGACTGCCCTGAACAAGCTCATCAAGGATGGCAACTACGGCAAGATCCTGGACCGTTGGGGCCTCTCCTCCGAGGCGATCCCTGCCTCGGAACTGAACCCGGCAGGCCTGCCCAAGAAGTAGGAACCGCTCTCGGCAGGCAGACCTGCCGACGCCGAATCCCCGCCGGACACCAACCGGCGGGGATTCTTGCGTCCCGCTCCCCCAACTGGGGGACAGCAAAAGCTGCAATGGCACCTCAGAGGAGCGTTTACTGTCCCCCAGTTGGGTTCAGATGTGCGCGGGATCCGTATTCGCGCCGCAAAGTACGACGGCGACCGTCTCACCGTCGCGCGGGGCGTACGCGCCCGTGAGCAGCGCGGCATACGCTGCAGCGGCACCGTGTTCAACCAGGATCCTGTGGCCCTCCCAGAGTTTCCGCCGGGCATCGATGATGGCGTCGTCGCTGACCAGGACGCTCTGGACGCCGGTCCGCTTGGCGACGCCAAAGCCGATCTCTCCCACCCTGCGGGCGCCCAGGGAGTCCGCCGCTATGCCCGAAACCGGCACGTCCACAGGTTCGCCGTGGGCCAGCGCCGTGTGCAGGGTCGGGACGGTCTCCGGTTCTACGCCGACCACCCGCGCTTGGCCCTCGGTGGCCGCCGCTATGCCGCCCATCAACCCACCGCCGCCAACAGCAACGAGGATCGTGTCGACGTCGGGCAGGTCTTCAAGCAACTCAAGCCCCACGCCGCCGGCACCGGCCACAATTTCCGGCTGGTCGTAGGCGTGGCAGTAAACGGCGCCCTTCTCCTCGGCGAAAGCCACCGCCGCAGCGTAAGCCTCGGCGTACTCCGCGCCACCTTGAACCACGCGTGCGCCGACGGCGTAGAGCTTGTGGACCTTGTTGGCAGGCGCGGACTGGGGGACGAACACCGTGGCCGGGACACCCAGCTTGGCAGCGGCGTAGGCGTTGGCCAGGCCGGCGTTGCCGCCGGAGGCCACCACCACGCCGACCTCCGGATCTAATTCGCCGTTCTCCCGCGCCGTGAGCAGCCTGTTGAACGCGCCGCGGGCTTTGAAGGAGCCCGTGTGTTGCAGGTACTCGAGCTTGAACCATAGACTGCCGGGGCCATTACGATCCCCGGCCTCGGCCAACGGAGTGCGCCGCACCCACACCGAAGTCCGTGAGTATGCGGCTTCAACTTCTTCGCGCGTGACCATGCGATGCCCCTTTCGTCGGTTCAATCCTACGTAGAGCGCGTTTCCCTCAAACCATCCCAATATTGTCTTGCAATAATTCGCCACCGGATGGCATTCTGATCTTTCATGTCATGGAAGCGCGGAGAAAGATCTTGGACATCGCTGAAAGGGGCACAGTCAAATGAGCGAAATCAAGAACAAGAATCAAGGGACCGCAGGGGTCGAGCCCAATTACTCTGAGCTGGCTGAGTGGGCAGAGACGGCTGACGTCGGGCCTGACGCCCGTATCTCGAAGGCCGAGGGTCCGGGGGCCGGACAGTCAATCCTTGAAGCTGCGCTGGGATCGGCGGAGGCTGTGAAGCGCGCCGTGGGCAAGCCGTCCCTGAGCAACAAGGGCACTTCACCTTCCAGGTCCCTTCGCCTCTCAGCGGAGATGGAAGCCCAACTTCTGGCACGGGCAGCTTCGGAACACCGCAAGCCGTCAGCGATCATGCGGGATGCGCTTGCGGAATACTTGGCGAAGGCTTCGTAGCGCCACCTACCTCCGCCGGGCCTGGGGAGTGAGCTCGTGTGCGCCGTAGCTGTTGTCATCCGGGTTCACGGTGACGCCGGGCGCCACGAGTTGGTCGATCCGGTCCAGCACGTCAGGGGACAGCCTGACCTCGGCCGCCGGCAGGTAGGACTCAAGCTGTTCCATGGTGCGCGGGCCAACGATTGCGGCGGTAACACCCGGGTGGTTGATCACGAACGCGATCGCCAATTCGATGAGCGTGAGCCCGGACTGCTCTGCAAGCTGGGCGAGTTCTTCCACGACGTCGAGCTTGCGCTGGTTGGCCGGTTTGGTCATGTCGAAGCGGGCGCTGGGCCGTGCGCTGGAGGTGGGTGCTGAGGCCGAGTCCTTCCGCCAACGCCCGGACAACCAGCCACCGGCGAGCGGGCTGTACGTCATGCCGTGGCGCTGAACAGTCGGGAGCACGTCTTCCTCGATGCCTCGGGTCAGGATCGAGTAGGGCGGTTGTTCAGTGACGAAACGCTCCAGGTTGCGTTCCCGGGATGCCCACTGCGCTTCCACGATCTGGGAGCCCGAATAGGACGACGAACCGATGTACCGAACCTTGCCCTGCCGGACCAGGTCCGTGAGCGCGCCAAGGGTTTCCTCCACGTCGGTGTCCGGGCTCGGCCGATGGACCTGGTAGAGGTCGATGTAGTCGGTGTTGAGGCGGCGCAGGGAGTTCTCCACCTCGCGGATGATCCAGCGGCGGGAACCACCCCGCTGGTTCGGATCGTCCTCGTTCATCGGCATGAAGAACTTCGTGGCCAGGAAGACGTCTTCGCGGCGCCCTTCCAAGGCTTGGCCCACGATTTCCTCGGATGCTCCACCCGAGTAGACATCTGCGGTGTCCACGAAGTTGATGCCCGAGTCCAAGGCACGGTGGATGATGCGGATGGAGTCAGCGACGTCGTTGTTGCCCCACGGGCCAAACATCATCGCACCGAGGCACAACGGACTGACCCGCACGCCGGTGCGGCCAAGAGGACGGTATTCCATAGGGAACCTTTCGAGTTGGGAGTGGTGCTCAGGCTTCGGGGATAACCCTGGCGAAAAGCTCAGGACGGGCCACATCCGGGTCCGGTCCGTTGCGGACGCCGCGGTCCAAAGCATCGACAACACTCAGCTCTGTATCGCTGAGCTCGAAGTCAAAAACGTCAAAGTTTGCTGCAATCCGGTCCTGGTTGGTGGACTTGGAACGCCAGGCGTTTCTTCGCCGATTGGGAGCGGAGCGCTGACGACATCGTGGCCGTGCTGCGCTCCACGGCCGGTAAGAACCCCTACGACAAGGACCTGACCGACCTGATCGGCGAACTCTCGACGCGCAGCGAGGAATTCCGGACCAGATGGGCCCGGCATGATGTGAAGTACCACCGCACCGGACGCAAGCGGCTCCATCACCCGATCGTCGGGGACCTGGACCTGAGCTTCGAGGCGTTTGAACTGGCCGCCGATCCGGGTCTGCGGATCAACGTGTACACGGCGGAGCCCGGGACGCCCTCCGAGGATGCCTTGAAGATGCTGGCCAGCTGGGTTGTGACGCAGCGTGACGCCGCGGAGGTTTCGGTCAAGAAACTGAACGAAAAGGGCTGAGCCCGGCAATCGCCCTCAGCGCCTAGTGTGGAGGTATGCCTCCCGAATTCGCCCTCCGACCGTCCAACAGCAGAGATGCTTCCTGGATCGCAGAACTCCGGGCCGTGGTGATGCGGCCCGATCTTGAACGTTTGGGACGCTTCGACCCTGTCCGTGTCCGCGAGCGCTTCCTCAAGGCGTTCATCCCGGAGCACACCTTCGTGGTCCACGTTCATGGCGTGGATGCCGGCGTCATTGCCGTTCGGCCGGAGGCGGAAGACTTATGGATCGAACACTTTTACATCTCCCCCGCCTGCCAGGGACAGGGACTGGGCGGAGCCGTCCTCCGCAAGGTCATGCGGGACTTCGCGGACGGCAGGCCGTTCCGGCTCAACGTCCTGCAGGGTAGCCCGGCCCGTCGCCTCTACGAGCGCGTGGGCTTCGAGTTGGAGTCAGAGGACCCTGTTGACGTGTTCATGGTGGCGCGTTCGACCGGCTGACCCGGGCAGGTTTCTGCGGTACGCTCAGCAAAGACCCACGCACTATCAATGCTGGCTTCCGGGGGGAACAATGGGGATTTTTGGAGTGCGCAAGGCTATCTACGCAGCAACGGCGATGGTGGTAGGGGCATCATTTGTGGCTATGGCTCCGCCGGCTGTGGCAAATCCGGCTGTGCCAAGTCCGTCCGTGACTGCGTCGGCCGTGGGTCCCACGGCGATCATCGACGGCGTTCCGTATGTTGGCGCCGAGCTACGCAAGCAGTACGACTACGACTACTCGGGCTGCAAGAACCCCACAGGCACCACCCCCAACGGCTATACCCTCGAATGGCTGCGGGATGGAGTGGCCTTGCCGCCGGAACGCCAGGGCGAGGTTTTGAAGCTCGTGCCGGCGGACCTCGGCCACAGGATGTCGCTCAAGGTCCGCCCCTCCACGCCCGCTGAACCGAATTGCCCGGACGAAACCCGTATCAGTCCGGACACCGCACCTATCAAAGCCTCGTCCCGTGCCATGGGCTGGACGGACCGCGGAAACTTCGAGCCGCTCGGCAGGACACAGGACGGCAGGCTCGTTCTCTACCCACGCACATACACGTACATCCCCGGCAGTTGCGAGGGCGCGTGCCCCACATACTTCGGCGAATGGGACGAACCACGTCAGGTGGGCCAAGGATGGGACGCGATGGGCATCGTGTTCTCGCCGGGTGACTTCGACGGAGACGGCTACAACGATCTCCTGGCCACGGACGCCGCCGGCAATCTCTTCCTGTACCCGGGAGACGGTGACGGCGGCTGGCAGGAACGGCGCCAAGTGGGCCAGGGCTGGAACATCTTCGACTCGATCGTGGGCCCGGGCGATTTCGATGGCGACGGCTACAACGACGTCCTGGCACGCGACGCCGCCGGGGACCTTTACCTCTACCCGGGCGATGGCGAGGGCGGCTGGCTGCCCAGATCCAAGATTGGCCAGGGCTGGCAGGTCATGGACAAGATCATCACCGGTGGCGACATGAACGGCGACGGTCCCGTGGAAGTGTTCGCACGGGACCGCAACGGTTCGCTCTCCATTTACCGGGCCGACGGCGAGGGCGGCTGGGAATCCTCAGCCGTGATCAGCGGCGGTTGGGGAGCGTTCACGGACATCGCAGGCCTGGGGAGTTTCGCCCACCAGCGTTACAACAATCTCTTCGCAGTCAACGGGAACGGCGATCTGGTGACGTACTCCACCGGGGCATCCACCGGAGTCCTCTGGGGACCTTATGGCCCCGTGGGCAGCGGGTGGAACGTGTTCCGCGAACTCCTCTAGCTAGATCGGTTGGTTCCACACGGCGAGCTGGAGACGGACAGTCTCCGGCCCGCCGTCGAACGCCGCAGGATTCTGCTGGATCATTCGCGGGCCCTGCGCGCCGAGCCCCCGTGATTCCGCAAAGGAACGGGCGCGGCGAAGGAATGATCCAGCAGAATCCACCCACATGCGCACCATCAGACGCTCAGGGACTCACTCGAACGCACGGGCGTTTCCAACCCCAGGTTCTCGCGGAGCGTGGTGCCGCGGTACTCGGTGGGGTACACGCCCCGTTCCTGGAGCTCGGGAACAAGGTGGTTCACAATGTCGTCCAGGCCCGTGGGGATGAGCCACGGCGAAATGTTGAAGCCATCCACGGCTCCGACGCGTGCGTATTCGGCCAGGTGGTCGGCCACGGCGTTGTAGGAACCGGTGAAGGTGGCATCGATCCGGGCAGTCTTGGAGGTGACGAACTCCCGGATGGACAAGCCCTTGTCCTTGGCCTCCGCGCGCCACTGGTCGGCAAGCTGGCGGGCCTTGGCTCCGTGGAAGCCGCTGCCGCGCGTCTCGGACGTCTCCTCCACCACGGGGTCGATCTCGGGCAGGGGACCATCCGGATCATACGAGGACAGCTCACGGCCCCAGAATTGTTCCAGGTAGGCAATGGCCTGCTGCGGACCGATCTGCAGGCTCCGGACCCAGGCTTTCTTTTCCTGGGCTTCCTCGGCTGTAGCAGCGAGGATGAACTCGCTGGCCGGCATGATCTGCACCGCGTTGGCTCCACGGCCGGCAGCGACGGAGCGTGCCACGATGTCGCGGCGGAACTCCACTGCGTCGTCGAACTTGGGGTGTGCTGAGAAGATCACGTCTGCCTGGCGCGCGGCGAAGTCGCGGCCCTCGGGTGAGTCTCCGGCCTGGAAGAGCACAGGACGGTACTGCTCGCTCCGCGGCAGGCGTGGCGTGACATCCACGGTGTAGTGCTTGCCCTCGTGCAGCACGCGGCGGGCCGGGCCGGACTCGGCTTCCCACGAATCCCAGATGCGCTTGGCGGTTTCCACGAAGGCCTCGGCGTGCGTGTAGCGGTCCGCATGGTCGAGGTAGCCTCCACGGCGGAAGTTGGCACCGGTCCAGGCGTTGTCCGTGGTGACGATGTTCCACGCGGCGCGGCCACCGGAGATGAGGTCCAGCGAGGCCAGCCGGTGGGCCAGGTCCGCGGGATCGTTGTAGGTAGTGTTCTGCGTGGCCACCAGACCGATGTTCTTGGTCACAGAGGCAAGTGCTGCCAGCATGGTCTGTGCGTCCGGACGGCCCACCACGTCAAGGGCGTGCGGCCGACCCAAGTGCTCGCGGAGACGCAAGCCCTCGCCCAGGAAGAACGCTGCGAACTTGCCGCGTTCTGCCGTTTGGACAATCCTGCGGAAAGACTCGAAGTCCGTCTGCGAACCGGACTCCGCGGCTTTCCAGATGGTGCCGGAGTTGACGCCCTGGAAGAAGATGCCGAACTGGATCTGCCCGCTCGGCTGGAAAATGTCGCGTGTCATGGAGTTACCTTTACTTTCCGGCAGTCGAGTAGCGGTTTTCGGCGTGTTCCAGCCCCAGGAGCCCGCGGAAGGTGGAGTCCAGGACTGGCGGCCGCAACGATCCGCGGCGGCGCAGTTCAGGCAGGACCAACCTGGACAGCTCATCGAGTTCCAGCGCCAGGTCACCGGGGTGCAGCCGGACGCCGTCGGCCTCCTGCAAGAGGGCGTCGAGATAGTCGGTGAGCTCAGCAGCCGTGCCGACAAAACGCGCGTGGCCGCTTTCCGGGACAACGCGACGTGCGGCGGACTCACCGCGCGAGTCGAGGACGACGTCGAGCTCCGCCACCACCGCAACGGACGCGCCCAGCCGGGCACGGACGTCGCGGACTTCAGCCACCAGCAGCTCGGGGGTTGGCGCCGTGACCAGAACGGCGTCAACGGCCTCAACCGGAACAGCCCCTTCGCCCACCAACGAGGCAGAAGCCAGCACGGGAAGCTGGCCCTGCAGCGGCCTCGGAATGATGGACGGACCCTTCACGGAGTAAGCCGCGCCGGCAAAATCCGCGGGGGTTTCGAAGTCAACGTAGTGCAGCTTGTCCACGTCGATGTACCGGCCGGTGGCGACATCCCGGATCACGGCGTCGTCTTCCCAGGAGTCCCAGAGGCGGCGGCCAACCTCGATCGAGGCAGCGGCCTCCTGCCCCAGCGCGTCGCCGCTCACGAAAGAACGTCCGACGGCGGCAGCAGCCTCCGGCGATTCGGCTGCGGTAGCGATCCACCCCGCACGGCCACCGGACACGTAATCCAGGCTGGCGAGCTGCGTGGAGACGTGGAACGGCTCGGTGTAAACGGTGTCCACCTCGGGAACCAAGGCGATGGACCGGGTGACGGGACCGGCGAAGGCCGCACGCTGCAGGGCGTTGGCCCGCCCGGCGTCGGGGGCATCGGCAAAGGTTGCAATATGGAACCCGGCCGACTCGGCGGCAAGGACGGCCTGGGCGAGGCTGCCAAAAGCGCCGCCGTCCCAGCCTGCGCCGTCTAGTTCAATGGCCAGGAATCCGGCGTTGTTGTTGGGGCTCACTTCTGGTCCTGACGTTCGTAGGGAATCTTTTCGCCTGCTTCAATGGCCACCGGCAGCCGGTTTTCGGCCGGCGGGAGCGGGCAGGTGGCGAGGTCGGTGTAGGCGCAGGGCAGATTGACCGCGCGGTTGAAGTCCAGGTGCACGGTGCCGTCAGCCGCCGGGGTCACGGACAGCGAACGGTTCGCCGCATAGGTTGTCTTGCCGGAGGTCTGGTCGGTGAAGAGCACCGAGAGTGAACCCGGCGCGTAGCCGTTGAACGCGGTCAGGGTCAGTTCCTGGCCGGCGAGCTTGAACTGGATCTCGCCTGGAGCCTCGTACACGTGCTGGATACCCTCGACGGCGGCGCCCACCGTGGTGGACCGCGGTTCCTCGAACGGCACGAACGTCCCGGACACGGCGAACGCCGCGTTGGGCGTGTACGCCGGTGTGCCTAGGTAGTCCTGCAGAAGTGTATTCGCTGGGTTGCGGGGACGGACAATGTATTCGCCGCCGCGCTTGGCCACCTCAATGACGGTGTCGCCGGCGACGAGGTTGATGCCGCCGCGTTCCTCGATGGGGCCGAACTGGACGCTTCCGCCCAGTTCCGTGCCGTCCTGCAGCAGGCTTTCGCCGGGCTCCAGGACAACACGCACGACGTCGGCCTCCGCGCTCCAGGTTCCCGGCGCACCTTCCAGCCGGGTCGGCTCAGCCGTCAGCCAGTGGAGGTGGGTGACTGCGAGGAAGCCGTGCGGGTGGGCGCGGTGGCGTTCGTGGGCTGCATGCCACTCCTGCCATTCGGCGTCGAAGGTGTCGAGGGCTGATTCAGTGTGCGTAGACATGTGCGGTGTCGCTCCTGTTCAAGGCGTGGTCTGCGGTGACGGTTGCTGCGGCATCCGGTTCGGTGGCCCCGGCGAACTCCGGGCGGCCGGCGAACGGATCTCCGGACTCCCACAAGGTGGTGTGAGCTGCGGCGCGAACGGCCGGGATGACGTCCGTGGCAAAGCGCTCCAGGATCTCGAGCTGCTTTTCGAAAGGAAGCGTGGTGGGCAGGGAAATCGATTGGAGATCGTGCCCGTAGAGCGAGTGGTAGCTCAGGATCTTGTCGATCACCTGCTCCGGGCTGCCCACCAAGGCCGGTCCTTCGGCCACGGCATGGTCGATGTCGCGGAAGGGCGAGTTGTTGCCGGGCACGTTGCGGCCCGCCGTCAATCCTTCGTAAACCGGCCCGTACTGGCGCTTCGCTTCCTGCGTGGTGTCCGCGATGAACACCCCGCCCGCTCCGCTGCCGGAGCCAAGGTACTGGTGGCGGGGATCGTGGCCATGGCGTTCGTACTCTTCGCGGTAATGATCGATCAGGACCTTGTAGTTCTCCCGCGGCTGGATGGCGTTGGCCGTGAACAGCGGATCGCCCCACTTGGCAGCGAGCGCAGCGGATGTCAGGGTTGTAGCCGAGCCGTGCCAAATCCGCGGCGATCCCGCGAAGGGGCGGGGCGTCGTCGTGGTCGGTTCGGTCAGCGCGGGCCGGAACCTGCCGGACCAGGTGACGCTTTCCTTCCGCCACAGCGCGCGCAGCAGGGCGTATTTCTCGGCCAGGAGATCCCACTGGTCATCCAACGAGAGCCCGAACAAGGGGTACTGCAACACCTCGTTGCCCTTGCCGATCACCAGTTCCAAGCGGCCACGGCTGAGCTGGTCGATCGTGGCATAGTCCTCGGCTACGCGCACCGGATCCAGTACCGAGAGCACGGTGACGCCGGTTTGGAGGCGGATACGGCTGGTGACGGCCGCGATCGCGGCGAGGACCGTCGTCGGGGATGACGAGACGAACTCGCCGGCGTGCCGCTCACCGACGGAGAAGCTGTCGAAGCCGAGGTCTTCAGCGCGGCGTGCCGTCTCCACCACTTGGTTGAGCCGGTCAGCGGTGGAAACGATCTCCCCCGTCACCGGATTCTTCAGGTGGGGGATGATGTCCAGGACCTGGAACTTCATTTGCCGGTTCCAAACGTTGCTTCCGTGACGGTCTTCGATTCCGGCACGGCTTCCTCCGAGAGGCCCCAGCGTTCAAGGACCTTGGCGTAGGAGCCGTCCTTGATGGTGGAGTTCAGGGCGTCGGTGATGGCCGGGGCCAGTCCGTTGCCCTTCAGCGTGGTGGCGGCGACGAGGGTCTCGGAGGGCCAGCCCGCGTTGACCTTGCCAACCACTTTGAGGTCGTCGCGGGTGTTCTCCCGGTAGGTCACGGACGGGTAGGGAGCCAGGTTCAGGTCCGTGCGGCCGGAGGAGAGCGCCAGGATGGTGTCGGCATCGGAGGAGTAGTACTGCAGGGTGGCCGGGGCCTTGCCCTTCGCTTCCAACTCCTTGTTCCACGCCAGGAGGATCTTTTCCTGGTTGGTGCCCGAGCCCACGGAAATCTTCAGGCCGGAAATGTCGTCCGAGCCCTTGATGTCATAGGCGGAACTCTTCTTGGCTTCGAAGCCCATGA
This sequence comes from Paenarthrobacter sp. NPDC018779, assembly GCF_044391085.1. Classification (NCBI taxonomy): domain Bacteria; kingdom Bacillati; phylum Actinomycetota; class Actinomycetes; order Micrococcales; family Micrococcaceae; genus Paenarthrobacter; species Paenarthrobacter sp. NPDC018779. Next base: position 34,884 of record NZ_JBIRZS010000027.1, read on the forward strand.
AGGCCGCACGGTACGTGGAGAAATCGAACAGCTTGACGCGCGCAGCGTTGATGCCCACGTTGGAGAATACTGCCTCGAAGTCCCCGGATTGGGTCTTGAGCGGCCAGTTCTCCCAGGACGTCACCTGCAGGTCCAGCTCGAGTCCCAGCTTGTCCGCAACCAACTGCGCGATGTCCACTTCAACCCCGATGGGGGTCTTGTCATCCGTGGCGTGGAATGACAGCGGGATGGCGCCGGCCGTGGTGGCGACGGTCAGTTTGCCGTCCTTGGAGATGGCTGCCGGAACCTTTGCGGTGGCGGCTGCGTCCTTCTCGACGCGGATGCGGTTCTGGTCCACGGAGGTGTTGTAGACAACACCGTTCTTGGCGGCTTCCGACTCGGGTTTGGCGGCCGACGCGCCAGGATCGGAGCATCCGGCGAGCGCAGGAAGTACGACGGCGGGAAGCACCGCGAGTGCCAGGAGCCTGCCTTTAACGGTGCGCAGTTTTGTTTCATTGGCGGCGAAGCCGTGGGTGATGCGAAGCATGGAGAGATTCCTAGATGTTAAAGGCTGGTTCGATGACTTTGGAGAGGAAGCTGCGGGTGCGTTCCTCGCGGGGATTGCTGAAGATGTCCTGGGGTGTGCCGGACTCCACAATCTGGCCTTGGTCCATGAACACCACGGTGTCCGCCACGTCCCGGGCAAAGCCCATCTCGTGGGTGACGATGATCAGCGTGGTTCCGGATTTCGCGAGTTCGCGGATGACGTCCAGGACTTCGTTGACGAGTTCCGGGTCCAAGGCGGAGGTGGGCTCGTCAAAGAGCAGGATCTTGGGGTCCAGTGCGAGTGCCCGGGCAATGGCCACACGCTGCTGCTGGCCGCCGGAGAGTTGGCGGGGGTAGGCGTCAGCCCGGTCCTTCAGGCCCACGCGGTCCAGCAGTTCCAGGCCGCGCTTGCGGGCCTCTGCCTTGGAACGGCCTTGGGCCACGATGGGCGCCTCGGTGACGTTCTCCAAGGCCGTGAGGTGCGGGAACAGGTTGAAGTTCTGGAACACCATGCCAATGTGCGTGCGCTGCTTGAGGATGTCCTTCTCACGCAATTCGTGGAGCTTATTGCCACGGACCTGGTAGCCCACCAGTTCGCCGTCGATGGTGATGAAGCCGCCGTCCACCTTTTCCAGGTGGTTGATGGTGCGCAGGAGCGTGGACTTGCCCGAGCCCGACGGCCCCACGATCACGGCCACGCCACCTGGCGGTACGGACAGCGAGACACCCTTGAGGACCTCGGTGGCACCAAAGGACTTGCGGACATTGGTGATATCCACCTGGCCCTTGGTGGCCACGGCGGCAGCCGGGGTGGCAGCGGCAGGCTGTTCCGGCGTCGTGCGTTCCTGCGGTTCCGGGGCCGGCGCTCCGGAACCACCCGACGCGAGGTGGGCTTCTTCGAGGTGGGCGGCCGCGGCCGCTTCGGAGGAGGAGAAGACGGTGGTCATCGTGGTTCCTTCCCGGAGTTGACGGGGGCGTGGGCGGCGAAGAACTTGCGGGCTTTTTGCAGCGGAGTGAGCGGCAGCGTGCGGAGGGCACCCTTGGAGAAGTGGCGTTCAATGTAGTACTGGAAGACGCTCAGCACCGAGGTGATCACCACGTACCAGAGCGTGGCCACCAGGAGGAGCGGGAGCACCTGCTGGGTCCGGTTGTAGATGACCTGCACCGTGTAGAACAGCTCGGAGTAGGCCAGCACGTACACAATCGAGGTGCCCTTGACCAGGCCGATGATCTCGTTGAAGGCGTTGGGCAGGATGGCCCGCATGGCCTGCGGCAGCACGATCCTGGTGGAGCGCTTCCACGCCGGGATACCCAGGGCTGCAGCGGCTTCGAGCTGTCCTTGGTCCACGGAGAGGATGCCGCCACGGATGATCTCCGCGGAGTACGCGGCCTGATTCAAGGTCAGGCCCAGGACGGCGGCAGCGAACTGGCTGATGAGGGTAGTGGTCTGCGCCTCGAAGAACCTGACGTCCGTGAAGGGGATCCCCAGGCTGATCTTCTCGTAGAGGTAACCGAGGTTGTACCAAAGGAGCAACTGGACCAGCAGCGGGGTGGAGCGGAAGATCCAGGAGAAGGTCCAGGACACCGAAACCAGCAGCGGCGATGCCGAGAGGCGCATGAGGGCCAGGATGAATCCGAGGACAAAACCGAGGACGCCGGAGATCGCGGTCAGCTTCAGGGTCTCCACCAAACCGGCCACCACGGACTGCGCGGTGAACCATTGGGCCACCACGCCCCACTCCCAGCGGGGGTTGGTCACCAGGGACCATACGATGGCCGCCACGCCGATGGCCACGATGACCGTACCCACCCAGCGCCACGGATGCTTCGCGGGAACCAGTTTGTAGTCGGAGTAGTCGGCGGTGGGCGGTGCGGATTCCGCCGTGGCAGGCGGTGCGATTGCACTCATGCGCCACCTCATTTCGGTTGGGGGTTGTCTATCGGATTTCTGCAAATCTAGGGGTGCCCGGAACGGCCAGCAAGGCGGAAATTTGCACTTCTTCACGAGCCTTCTTGCGGCTTCAAAAGGCTTCTTCCAACGTCATAAATGCAATTCACACAAGGCCATATACGTCTTTTGTTTTTCGTCATTTAACGCGCAATGACGCGCAGTGAACGGCGGTTACCAGCCCCTCGACCGGGCTTGGGGCGGCTCCCTACATTGGGCATACCAACCCCCGCAGTACAGGAGATTTCCCATGCCGTCACGAGTTCCCGCCATCGTCTTCATTGGCGGCGGTCCGCGCACGGCCGGTGTCTTGGAGAGGCTGGCCGCAAGCCGCCCCGAGCTCTTCGACGGGCCGCTGCACATCCACGTCGTGGAGCCGCACCAGCCGGGATCCGGCCGGATCTGGCGTTACGACCAGGGCCCCGGCCTGCTCATGAACTCAACTGCGGCTGACGTCACAATGTTCACGGACGCGTCAGTGGCCTGCGATGGTCCGGCACTGGACGGACCCTCCCTGGCTACCTGGGCCGCGGGCGTGCTCGACGGCAGCATCACCGACGTCCCGCTGTTCGAACCGCACATCCTGGATCAACTCCACGCCCTGACACCGGCCTCGTTTCCCACCCGGCAACTGCAGAGCAAGTACCTTGAGTGGTTCTTCCGCCGTGCCGTCGGGTCCCTCGGACCGGACGTGGCCGTGACGGTCCATCGGGATACGGCCACCGGCGTTTCCCTTTCCTCCGGTGGCGCGTCCTCCGGAGGCGACCACGACGGCGGTGCGCACCGCGTGCGGTTGGCCTCCGGCGCCGAGGTGGCTGCCGACGTCGTGGTTTACGCCCTGGGCCACACCGATTCGCAGGCGGAGCCCGAGTCAGCGCGGCTGAGCGCGTTTGCCGCCGAACACGGCGGGTTCCATGCGCCACCGTCGTACACCACGGACGTGGACTACTCCCCCATCGCTGCGGGGCAGGATGTGATCGTCTCCGGGATGGGCCTGGCGTTCGTGGACCTGATGGTGCTGCTGTTCGAGGGCCGTGGCGGCCGCTTCGAAGAACGGCCCGACGGCGGACTCGACTACGTGCCTTCCGGCGCCGAGCCCCGGCTTTGGGCCGGCTCCCGCCGCGGCGTTCCGTACCATTCCAAGATCTCCTCCGCGCTGCGCACTCCCGTGGAACGGCCGCGATATTTCACCGCCGACGCGATCGACGCCCTGCTGGCCGAGCACCAGGAACTCGACTTCCGCGCCCACCTCTGGCCGCTGATCGCCAAGGACGCCGGGTACGCGTATTACCGCGAGTTGTTCACCGGCTACCCGGAGCGGGTCCTGGGCACGTGGGCGAGCTTCGAAGCCCGCTACGACGCCTTGGACTGGTACAGCTCCGAACGGGAGGAACTCGCGGCGTTCGCCGTGCCCGACCGTGCGCTGCGGCTGGACCTGGAGGCCGTGGACCACCCACTAAGCGGTTGCGCGTTCGACTCCCACGAGGCCGTGCAGCGCTCGGTGGCCGCCTACATCCAGCGCGACCTTGACCTCCGCACCAGCGACGACCACTCGGAGACCCTGGCGCTCTTCATGGCCCTGCTGTTCGTCTACATGGACCTGGGTCGGCTGGTGCCGCAGGAACGGCTCAATGCCCGATCGCAGCAAGCCATCCATGGTTGGTGGCACGGCTTCTTCAGCTTCGTGGACTCCGGGCCGCCCGCCCACCGCCTCCGCGAGATGCTCGCGCTGCACCGCGCCGGCTTCCTCAAGTTCCTGGGCCCGGGCATGTGGGTCAGCGCCGACGATGCCACAGGCCGTTTTGTGGCGGGCTCGTTCCAGTCGCCGGTGGTGGTTGACGCCTCCGCCTACATCGAGGCCCGCTTGCCTGCCGCGTCCGTGGAACGTTCCGCGAATCCCGCCTTGCTGGACCTGCACGACGCCGGCCTGGGCACCGAACAGCGGCTGCTCACCTCCGACGGCCCGCATTCCACCGGAAAACTTCTGGTCTCCGGGAATCACGAGGTCCTTTCCCCTGTTGGTACACCACAGCACGGGTTGTTTGCCGTGGGTCCGTGGACGTCCGGATGGGGTGCGGGAGCTTTTGCCCGTCCCAACACCAACGCCGCACCGTTCCGCGAAAACGACGCCCTGGCCCGCCGGATCCTGGAGACGCTCAGGGCCTCGGTCCCAGCGCCCCAACCCAACTAGGGGACAGATAACGTCGCTACGAGCACTCATTGCGACGTTATCTGTCCCCCAGTTGTGTGACCACCTACGAAAGGCTTCACATGACCGCAACGCCAACCCTGCCGCCGTCGGGCCTGACCGTCCTCAGCCTGCCCATGGACGATCCCCGCGTCCGCCCGCTCCTGGACGAGCTCGCCGTCGAATACGACACGCGCTACGGCGACCTCTTCAGCAGCGAAGGGGCCTCCGAGGAACTCAACCGCTACCCCGCAGAGGAATTCGCCGCTCCGCACGGCGCGCTCCTGATCATCCAGGAGAATGGCCAGTCCATTGCCGGGGGCGCCTTCCGCCGCTACGACCAGGACACCGCGGAACTCAAGCGCATCTGGACCCACTCGGCCCACCGGCGGCGTGGACTGGCGCGGCGCGTCCTCGCTGAGCTCGAGGCCGAGGCCCTCCGCCGTGGCTACTCCAAGCTCTACCTGACCACCGGACCCCGCCAGCCGGAAGCCAAGAACCTTTACCTCGCCACGGGCTACACGGCACTGTTCGACCTCACGGCCGACCCCGAGGAAATCATGCATTTGGCTTTCAGCAAGGATCTTGTCCCGCGCAGCTAAGCTATGCGCATGGCCACGAAAACCACTGCTGAAAAACTCGCCACCATCCAGCAGGGGTACACCCTGCAAGGCGCCACGATTGAGCTGGGTGCCGCGATTGTGGACGGCGAAGTCCACAAGGAAGCCCAGGTGCGGCTCCCCCTTGCCATGATGAACCGGCACGGCCTGGTGGCCGGTGCAACGGGTACGGGCAAGACCGTCACGTTGCACATGATCGCCGAGCAACTCTCGACGGCGGGCGTTCCGGTGTTCCTCGCCGACATCAAGGGCGACCTCTCCGGATTGGCGACGGCGGGAACAGCCAGCGAGAAGCTGACAGCCCGCACATCGGCCCTGGGCCAGGAGTGGTCCGCCAGGAACTTTCCGGTCGAGTTCCTCTGCCTGGGCGGGGACGGCAACGGCATTCCGGTGCGTGCCACCATCACCTCGTTCGGCCCCATCCTGCTCTCGCGCATCATGGACCTCAACGACACCCAGGAATCCAGCCTCCAACTGATCTTCCACTTCGCGGACAAGAACAACCTGGAACTCATCGACCTGAAGGACCTGCGGGCCGTCATCCAGTTCCTCACCTCGGATGAAGGAAAAGCCGAACTCGCGGACCTGGGCGGCCTCTCCAAGGCCACGGCCGGCGTGATCCTCCGCGAACTTGTTGGCCTTGAAGCACAGGGCATGGAAAAGTTCTTCGGCGAGCCCGAGTTCGATACCGCCGAACTCCTCCGCACCGCTCCCGACGGCCGCGGCGTCATCAGCTGCCTGGAACTCCCCACCCTCCAGACCAAGCCCCTGCTGTTCTCTACGTTCCTTATGTGGCTCCTCGCGGATCTGTTCGAAGACCTTCCCGAAGCAGGCGACCTGGACAAGCCCAAGCTCGTGTTCTTCCTGGACGAGGCGCACCTGCTCTTCAACGGCGCTTCCAAGGCCTTCCTCGAAGCCATCACCACCACAGTGCGCCTCATCCGGTCCAAGGGCGTGGGCATCTTCTTCGTGACACAGACGCCCAAGGACGTGCCCGCGGATGTCCTGGGCCAGCTCGCCAACAGGGTGCAGCACGCCCTCCGCGCCTTCACCCCCGAGGATGCCAAGGCTTTGAAGGCCACGGTGTCCACCTTCCCGGTCAGCGACTACGACCTCGAAGAGACCCTCACTTCGGCAGGAATCGGCGAGGCCGTCATCACTGTCATGAACGAGAAGGGCGCGCCCACTCCCGTGGCCTTGACCCGGCTCCGCGCGCCCGAGTCCGTCATGGGTCCCAGCGCTGACGACCTTGTCCGGAGCACGGTGGCTGCGTCATCGCTCCTGGCCAAATACGGCACGGCGGTGGACAACGTGTCAGCCTACGAGAAGCTGAGCGGCGCGGCGCCCGTCCCCACGGGATCGGCCGCACCGGGCCAGCCACCGGTGCCCGCTTCCGCCGGTCCGTCCGGGGCTTCGTCCGGGTCCTCCCCTGCCGATATCGACGCCGAGGCCCGCCGCATCGAGGAAGAGATTCTCGGCCGGCCCAGTTCCCGTCCCGCCCCTGCGCCGTCGTCCTACCCCGCCCCTTCGGCTCCCGCGCCGGTCCCCGCGCCCGCGCCCTCAGACCCAGGCGTGTTTGGAGACCTCGCCGGAGCCCTCGGCGGTGCCTTGGGTGGCGGCCTGAAGAACATGGTCCGATCCATGGGAACCCAATTGGGCCGCGACCTGATCCGCGGCGTGTTTGGCACATCGTCACGGCGGCGGCGGTAGCTTCGCCGCTGCCTGAACCACGACGGCGGGTGCCCGGCCCGCGTGCGCCAGTCGCCTGAACCACGACGCCGGGTGCCCGGCCCGCTGGCCTCGTTCCTGCCTGAACCACGACGGCGGGTGCCCGGCCCGCGTGCGCCAGTCGCCGCCGTCGGGCGTCCTTGACGCGTTCTTGCTAAGTCACCTTGCGGTCTTCCTGCGCGGCTATTGGCGCCACGGCAGGTAACGTAAAGGGCGTGCAGGTGAGTCAAGCATTGGTCAAGACCGCAGCCGGATGGCTGCTCGGTCTGATGCTTGCTGCCGCCGGTGCGATCGTTTGCATCAACCTGGTAAGCAACTCCGTGGCCAGCCCGCAGCAGCCCGTGCGGGAGTATCTGGAGGCGCTGCAGAAGGGCGAAGGCGAGCAGGCCCTCGGCTTGTTGCGCGCCAAGGTACCCAACGCGAACGCCGCCATGCTGGACGGAACGGCCCTGCAAACCGCCGCGTCCGCCCTTTCCGACGTCAAGATCGGCAACGCCGAATCCAGGAACGGCAACCGTGTGGCAGTTCCCGTGGACTACACCCTGGACGGCAGCCGGCTCCACACCGAGTTCCTCATGGAACGCACCGGTACGCAATGGCTGTTCTTCGGAAAATGGGCCTTCGTGCCCACCACGTTGCCCACCATAGACGTCACAGTGGTCAATGCCAGCGAAGCCGCCCTGAACGGGGTTCCGGTCAACATGCCCAACGGTCGCAACACCTTCGCTGTGTTCTTTCCCGGCAAATACGAGGCGAGCCTGAACGGGACGTTCTTCGAGGCACCCGCCACTTCGGCCCTCGTCTCAACCCGCGACGGCGGGCAGGCTCCCCTGAACCTCCAGACCCGCTCCACCAAATCCATGGACGAGGCCGTCGCCGGCAAGGTCCGCGAATTCCTGGACAAGTGCGCCTCCGAAGCCACGGAGCAACAGCGGCTCCAGCCGGACTGCCCGTTCTACCACGCCAGCAACGCGCGGGTAGTGGACGGAACTATCAAATGGGAGATCACGGAATACCCCAAGATCACCATCGAACCCTTCGGCGGCAAATGGGTAGTGGCGCCACTCAACGGCAAAGCACGACTGACAGCCCGCGAGATCAACCTGTTCACCGGCGCCGTCAACGACCTCAACGTGGTGCATGATTTCAGTTTCACCACCCAACTGGACACCGACGGCACCACCGTGACCGTCACGCCGCTGCTCACGTTCTAGGGTTGGCGCGTTCCGGTTCCCCGGGCTCCGCCGGCCGTGCTGTTGGAAGCGACTGCCCGCCAAGTGACATGGACCGGCTTTGCGAAGCGCCGGCAATGGAAAAGCGTCGCCACGGAAAACAGGATGGCCCGGCTGCCTCCGGGCTGGAGGAAGCCGGGCCATCCCGTCATTGCCTGGTTTTTTAGTCCATGCCGCGCAGGTCCAGGACCAGTTCTGAATCGCCATCTGCCTGGAGGACCACCGGGATGCCCCAGTCCTGCTGGTAGAGGTGGCAGGCCGCGTGGTCCGGAATCTCGCCGTCTTCCGTCTCAGGACCGTCACAGGCCGCAGCGCGGGCGGTAATGTGAAGAATCCCCTCGGTCACATCCGGGTTCAGTTCCACGGTCCTCAACAGCCCCACGGAGGTCCCCCCGCCTGACACGATGAGTTCCGGCGGGGTGGAGGAAATCTTCAACTGCGTGGGGTCGCCCCAACGGTCGTCGAGCTTCTGGCCTGTCGGAGCCTTGAACCGGACCGTGAGATCCAGGTTTCCGGGAACCACGGGGCTCTTGGGACGCTGGGTCTGCGAGGCGCCCTCGTCAACCTGCTGCGCTTCCTTGGGAATAGGTACCAGAACCAACTGGTGCTTATTGGATTCCACCACCACCAGCAGCGGTTCCGCGTTCTGGTGGTTGACCACCACTACGTCGCTGGGCTCTGCCAATCCGCGGGCCAAGGTGGACACCGTGTTGGTCGAGGGATCGTAGCGGCGCACGGCCCCGTTGTAGGTGTCCGCGATGGCAACTGAACCATCCGGCAGGACTGTCACACCCAAGGGGTGCTGCAAACGTGCCTCAGCCGCCTCGCCATCGCGGAAGCCAAAGTCGAACAAGCCGGTGCCGACTGCGGTTTCCACTGTCACGCCGGACTCACCCACAACCAGGCGGCGCAAGGCCGAGGTTTCGGAGTCGGCCACCCAAATGTTGTCCTCTGCATCGATGGCCAGGCCGGACGACTGGGCGAACCAGGCCTCCTCTGCGGGACCGTCCAGGAGTCCTTCCAGGCCGGAGCCGGCCAGGATCGAGACGACGCCGCTGACGGGGTCCAAAGCGAAGATCTGGTGTGTCCCTGCCATGGCAACAACCACGCGCTGCAGCTTTTCGCTCCACACGAGGTCCCATGGCGAGGACAGTGACACGCCGGTACCGCGGCCGAGCACCCCAACGTCCAGGGCATCGGCAGCGAAGTCCGCCGGGCCGCTCTCGTGGTGCTCCGACCAACTGCCGGCCCCCGACTCCGTGACGCGGGCCGGGCCAGCGTCGAGGAGTCGCTGAATGCCATTGCCCGCAATGGTCCGCACTTCGCCGCTGCCCAGGTTGACGCCGCGCAGGCGGTGGTTCACGGTGTCGGCAACAACAACGTCGTAGCCGAGCTTCAAGGCGAGCTCCGCAGGCAGCACGGCGACGCCCTGGGGTTCGTTGAACTGCGCGGTCCCGGCAGCGCCGTCGGCGAAGCCCTTGGCGCCCGAGCCAATGACCCGCTCCACCGTCTCAAAGTCAGGGCGCAGCTCGACCAACCGGTGGTGTCCGGAATCGACCACCAGGTAGTTCCCGTTGTCCAACTGGGTTGCCTTCCCCGGGAAACGCAACGTGCCGGATGTCGGCTCGGGAGCCACATACGGACCGTTGCCGCGGTGCAGGGTGCCCTTGGCTTCATGTTCAGCCACCAGCTCTTCCAGCAGGACCGCGAGGCCGTCAGCGTGGCCCTCGCCGGAAAGGTGGGCCACGATGTAACCCTCCGGATCAATGACAACCAGGGTGGGCCACGCGCGGGCCGTATAGGCCTTCCAGGTGGCAAGCTCGGGGTCGTCCAGCACCGGATGGTGGATTTCATAGCGCTCAACAGCCGAGGCCAGCGCTACGGGGTCTGCCTCGTGCTCGAACTTGGGCGAGTGCACGCCCACTGTCACCAGGACGTCGGAGTACTTTTCTTCAAGTGGCCGCAACTCGTCCAGGACGTGGAGGCAGTTGATGCAGCAGAACGTCCAGAAGTCGAGCAGCACGATCTTGCCGCGGAGCGATTCGAGGTCGAGCGACTTGCCGCCGGTATTGAGCCAGCCGCGGCCCTCCAGCTCAGAGGCGCGGACCCGGAGTTGGGTGCGTACGGTTTCGCTCATCAGCGTCCTTCCAGCTTGGTGTTTCGTTCAGTCTGCCCGGTCCCGGACTCATCGCCCGCCTGGTTCCCAGCGGTGCTGCCGGGGCTGTTGGCCGCCTCGGTCCCCGGCTTGTTCCCTGCCGGTGACCCTGGACCCGTCTGGCGGCTGGACACCTTGGCGTCCCGCTCGGCCAGCCGGGCAAACATATCGTTGTAAGCACTCAGGTCGGCGTCGTTATTCCTGTCCGCCGCGCGATCGACCCTCCGGGTTTCCCGTGCATCCGAACGGGACCACATGACCGCCACTCCGATCGCCACCAGCAGGGTGGGGACCTCGCCGATGCCCCACGCAACGGCACCGCCCATTTGCTGGTCAGCGAGGGCGGACGCACCCCAGGTCCGGCCCAGGTTGCCGAAGTAGTCCGCAGCGAGGAGGCCTGTGCCACCCATGATCGATACGCCGAAGAACGCGTGGAAACCCATCGTGGCCAGCAACAGGAGCAGACGCATCGGATACGGAGCCCTCCGTGGCAAGGGATCGCTGCCGATCATGCTCAGCACGAAGATGTAGCCCGTCAACAGGAAGTGGAGGTTCATGAGCTCGTGGCCTACATGCTCACGCATGGCAAGGCCGAAGAGGTCCGAGTAGTAGAACAGCACGATGGAACCGGCGAAGTTCGCGGCCGCAAACAGCGGGTGCGTCACTACCTGTGAGAAGCGCGAGTGGACAAAGAGCAGCAACCATTCGCGCAGGCCCCTCGATCCATGGGCGCCTTCACCGCGGGCAGGGAGAGCGCGCAGGGCAAGCGTCACCGGGGCGCCAAGAACAAGGAAGATCGGCGCAACCATGGTCAGCGCCATGTGGTCCACCATGTGCGCGGAGAACAGCACACGGCCGTACACGGCGGGCGGTCCGGAGGTGATGTACGTCAGGACCACCAGGCCCACCAGCCATGGGATAGTGCGCAGCACAGGCCAGGTGTCACCGCGTTTGCGGACCTTGATGACACCCAGGATGTAGGAAACGGCGCCAAACAACGCCACGCCTACCCAGAGCCAGTCGAAGCGCCACTCCGTGAGCCAGCGTTCGGGGGTGAGTTCCGGCGGCACCTCATAGCCCGAGAGAATGAAGGCGGGCGAAGCATCCGGCGCATATGTGGTGGGTTGCGGCGGAGCCGAACGTCCCAGCGCCACGGCGAGTCCCGACGTCGCGCCCATCACCAAGAGCTCAACAAGAATCAGTTGCCACAGCACCCGGCGGGCGGACATTGAACCATTCTTGCCCAGCTGGGGTATCACCCACTGCCGGTGCATGAAGCCGATACCGCCCAGCACCAAGGTGGCCAGGGCCTTCGCAAGAATGAGCTGGCCGTAGGAGGAACCGAAAAGATCGCCGGGATTGGTTACCCGGATGGCTGCGTTGATCACGCCCGAGGCGAATACCAGGACAAACGCGAACCCTGCCAGGGACGAGAAGCGCCTGAGCGTCGGTTCGGTGATGTCAGCCGTTCCCGAAGACCGTGAGCCAGTCAGGAGACCGGACAGGACCGCAAGCATGATGATGCCGCCCACCCAGGTGGACACGCCCACCAGGTGCATGCCCAGGGAGTTGATGGCGCCCTCGTGGTCGCTGGAACTCGAAGAGTGTCCGATGAGGGCAGTCGGAACCAAGCCGATGAGGGCCAAGAGCAAGGTAAACGCCAGGCCCGTCAAGGACCGCACGCCAAACAAGGCAGTGGTGACAACGGCAGCGATGATGGTCACCGCAAGCCATGCCTTGCCCGTCTCGATGTCCGTCATGAAGTACACCAGGGACCGGGTGAACTCAGCATCCCCGGAGACTCCCTGCCCTGCAACGTCGGCGTAGGTCAGGACAAGGACGGCCACCGCTGAAAGAGTCCACGCTGCTCCCGCCGCGGCCGCAACGGCCAAGGCCCGCGAAAACGCGGGGTGCTCGGGTGCCTCGAGATCATCCTTGCCACGCGTCCTGGAGGGCTTGAGGTTCTTTGGAAGGATTCCGACGGCGAAGATCAGGCCACCAATGACGGTTGCCACAGACACATTGTGAATGGCCTTCGCGAAGGGAAGGCCCCACCGGACCAAGGCGCCGGGGTCGGAGACCTGGCGGGCTGCCGCAGCACCGGAAAAGATGAGCGCTCCGGCCAACGTCAGGAAAAGGACAGCCAGGCCCGCGAGCTGCCACGGCAAGGAAATACCCATGCCTGTGGCGCCTCCCCGCGGTCCCGGCTTGGGAACGGGCGAAGGGGCAGTTGCGGAGCTTCTGGCTAGTGGCACCTATCCATTGTCCGTTACCTGCCGCCGGGCTGCGAATCGGGAGTTCACTGGGGAGGGGAAGTGGGCAGGCTCCGGATTAAAAGCAGAAGAGGCGGCAACACCACGTTGCCGCCTCTTCCAGGCATTCGCCGAAGTATTGTTACTTCTTCTTGGCGACAGCAGCCTTCAGCTTGGAACCAGCGGTCAGCTTGACGCTGTGGCCGGCTGCGATCTGGATGGTCTCGCCGGTCTGCGGGTTGCGGCCGGTACGAGCTGCACGGTCGGTACGCTCAACTGCGAGCCAGCCCGGGATGGTGATCTTCTCGCCTGCAGCAACAGAAGTCTCGAAAACTTCGAACAGTGCATCGAGCACGGAGTTGACGGCTGCCTGGCTGGTGCCAGCCTTGCCTGCTACCTCTGCAACGAGTTCACTACGGTTCTTAGCCATTTACGTCCTCCTGGACTAATACGTTTTTGAGCCGGCAAGCGGAACGCGAGCAAGCCACTGCTCGAAAACTTACCAGCTTGCACCGGCATGGCCAGCAAATTCCGCGTGTTTCCGCGCTTTTTTGACCAAAATCACCGGATTTTCAGGGTTTTTGGGCCTCCGAGCCGGCTGTGGCGTACCCTACGGCGCGGCAGCACAGTGTCCAACCACCGTCGGGATCAGTGCAGAATGCGCTGATAGAGCACATGGTCTTGCCACTTGCCATCGATCTTCAGGTACGACGGCGCCAATCCAATCCGCTCGAACCCGCACCGCATCAGGACCGCTTGGGAAGCCGAGTTGTGCACCAACGTGGCCGCTTGGACGCGGTGCAACCCCAGTTCACCGCCGGCCATATCCAACACCGCGCCGACGGCTGCTTTAGCCAAGCCCTTGCCGGCATGAGCCGAATCAACCCAATAACCAAGGTTGGCGCTGAGAAAAGGACCACGGACGATGCCTGACAGGGTCATGGTTCCTACGATCATGCCGGATCTGAGAAGCATCCAGGGTACTTCGCCGCCGGCAGCATACTGCTCCAGCTTGCTTCGAATCGCTTTCTCCTGCCCGGGGACCGAGAAGAACGATTGCTCACGCCGAGGCTCCCACGGGGACAAGTGCTCAGCGTTCCGGACGTAGGCCGCTGCCAACTCCCCGCAATCGTCCAGGACAACCGGCCGCAAATGGACCTGTCGGTTTGTCAGGAAGGCGGGGACATCCAAGGATCGTGACAGGTTCATCCGGTGACTCTATCTTGCGCTAGCCCCTGTTAAATGTGTGGAGCCCCGACCGTCGTGGTCGGGGCTCCAACTGTAATGGTTGTCCGGCGGTGTCCTACTCTCCCACACCCTCCCGGGTGCAGTACCATCGGCGCTGTGGGTCTTAGCTTCCGGGTTCGGAATGGGACCG
>NZ_JBIRZS010000028.1:0-45611 GCF_044391085.1 Paenarthrobacter sp. NPDC018779
AACCGCGCCATCAAACAACTCAACAACCTCGGCTACAACGTCACCATCACCCCGGTCACCGCAGCCTAACCCACCAATACTTTCGTATTAGTTGGATGCACCGCCCACGCAGGCGAGCGCCGCCGTCGTGCCCTTTCCGTGACCTACCGCAGGGTATGGTTTCGATCCCGTATCAACAGCGTTTCCATACTGGCTGCAAACCGCCGCCAGCCCTAAGGTCAGATCATCGACGCCGGCAACGCCGCGTCTACCCACGCACTGTCGCATAGGGGGGCACTATGAACTTCGACTTTACTGCGCTTGAAACCGGAACCTACGTCTTTATCGGAACGCTTGGCTTCGCTGCACTCCTGGTCGCGTTCATCGCGGCAGCAGCCATGGCCGCGATCGTTTTCATCGGCATCCTGAGCTTCGCTTGGTACGTGGTCAAGAGCGTGCTCGGAGGTCTGGTCCACGGCATCAACTTCGCCTGGGACAGCTTGGTCCACCACGCCGGGCAGGTGGAGATTCCGGTGGAGTTCCAGCCGCAGGTCTCCACTGGTACGGGAAGCTACCCGCGGGTAGCATTGAGGGACAGCTGAAGGGTTCCCACCCGAGGCGGACCCTGGCTCCATCCGGCACAACCGGCTAGAGGAGTTATCCCATGACGTCCGCCACTGACAACAGTCTCTCCGCAGCAAGCGTCAACGCCACCGCTGAAGAAGCCCGCGCCGTCGCCGAAGCCGCGCGGGAAACCGAATGGAACCGCCCCAGCTTCGCCAAGGGCCTCTATTTGGGCAGCTTCGACCTGGACCTGATCCACCCCTGGCCACAAGCCAAAGCGGAGGATGTTGAGCGCGGCGAGGAGTTCATGGCCAAGCTTGAGGCGTTCTGCAGGACCATGTCCGGGCGCGTGATCGAACGTGACGCCAAGATCCCCGACGACTATCTGGCAGGACTCGCCGAGCTGGGCGTCTTCGGCATGAAGATTCCCCGCGAATACGGCGGCCTCGGCTTGTCCTTGGTGTACTACGGCCGCGCCCTGGCCCTGGTCGGCTCAGTGCACCCGAGCCTCGGCGCCCTGATCTCGGCCCATCAATCCATCGGCGTCCCCGAGCCCGTGAAGGTTTTCGGCACTCCGGAACAGAAACAGGAGTACTTGCCGCGTTGCGCCGCCGGCGCCATCACAGCGTTCCTCCTGACAGAGCCCGACGTCGGCAGCGACCCCGCGCGGATGGGCGCCACTGCCGTACTGGCGGACGACGGCGGTTCTTACGTTTTGGACGGCGTGAAACTTTGGACCACCAACGGCGTGATCGCCGAACTCGTGGTGGTCATGGCACGGGTCCCGGCCCACACCGACGCGAACGGCACCACGCACAAGGGAGGAATCTCCGCTTTCATCGTGGAGATGGACTCTCCCGGCATCACGGTTGAGAACCGGAATACGTTCATGGGCCTGCGTGGAATCGAGAACGGCGTGACCCGCTTCCACCAGGTACGGGTGCCGGCGGCAAACCGCCTGGGCCGCGAAGGCCAAGGCCTGAAGATTGCCCTCACCACGCTGAATACGGGACGCCTCTCCATTCCGGGGCTGTGCGTTGCCGCCGGCAAGTGGAGCCTCAAGATCGCCCGCGAATGGTCCAACGCCCGCACGCAATGGGGCCGCCCCGTTGGCCAGCACGAGGCCGTGGGCAAGAAGATCGCCTTCATCGCGGCCACCACGTTTGCTTTGGAGGCCGTCTTCGAGTTGTCTGCGGAGATGGCCGACGCCGGTGCGCGGGACATCCGCATCGAGGCAGCCTTGGCCAAGCTCTGGTCCACGGAGTTGAGCTGCAGGATCGCCGACGAACTGGTCCAGATCCGCGGTGGCCGGGGATTCGAAACAGCGGACTCCCTCGAGGCGCGCGGTGAGCGGGCAGTCGGGGCGGAACAACTCCTGCGCGACCTCCGCATCAACCGGATCTTCGAGGGATCCAGCGAGATCATGAAGCTCCTGATCGCCCGCGAAGCCGTTGACGCGCACCTTTCCGCCGCCGGCGATCTCGCCTCAGCGGACGCGAGCCTGCAGGACAAGGCGAGGGCCGCCGTCGGGGCTTCAGGTTTCTACGCGCGCTGGCTCCCCAAGCTCGTGGCAGGCGCCGGGATGGATCCGCGGTCCTACGCCGAATTCGGCAGGCTCGCCAAGCAGCTCCGGTTCGTGGAAAGGTCCTCGCGTCGCTTGGCCCGGCAAACGTTCTACGGCATGGGACGCTGGCAGGCGAAACTGGAGCACAAGCAAGCGTTCCTTGGCAGGATTGTTGACATCGGGGCCGAACTCTTTGCCATGGCCGCGTGCTGCTCGCGGGCCGAGAACATGCTGCGGACGCACCCGGAACAAGGCGCGGCCGCCTTTGAGTTGGCCGAGGCCTACTGCGAGCAGGCCAGGGTGCGGGTGGACGAATACTTCGACCAGCTTTGGCGCAACACGGACGACGCCGATCACGGGCTCTCGCGCAAAGTCCTCGCCGGCGACTACGCCTGGCTCGAGGCCGGCGTGCTGGACCAGTCCGAGGGAACAGGGCCGTGGATCGCGGACGCGTCGCCGCATGAGTCCGCCAAGGAGAACCTGCACAGGAAGTATCGGTAACCGGGCCCTAAGGCTGTAGCGGGGCCCTAAGGCTAAAGCACGTCGCCGTCCACGTAGTACCAACGCTTGTCTTCCCTGACAAAACGGCTGTGCTCGCGCTGGACGCCGCGTTCGCCGTCCTGCCTGTAGTGGGCAGCAAACTCAACCGTGCCGTGCGTGTCCAACGGACCTCCGGCTGTGGTGGCCAGGATGTCCAGGCGACGCCACTGCATGTCCGGATCCAGCTCCAGGGATCCCGGGCGCGTGGAGGCGTGCCAGGTGCGGAGCAGGTACCCGGAATCCAAGACAACGAACGCCGAGTACCGGGAGCGCATGAGCTGCTCTGCTGTTGGTGCGTCGGCGTCGCCGCGGTGGAAACGGCCACAGCAATCGGAGTACTGCTCGCCCGACAGGCAGGGGCAAGCGCCGTTGCGGAGGCGACTGGTATCAGGCGTCAAAATGCCCCTTCCCGAGGCTGTAAATGAGAGCTGCGCAACATATTTTCCCACGCCATATAACAGCTTCGAAACAACCGCGCCAGACCCCTGAGCCGCGCGTGATTCCGTCAGTGCTGAACCGTAGGCTGGATGGAGCAAGCTGGGTGGGCACCGCGCGCATCACAAAACGACGGCCAGGGGAGGCTAAGTGGAGGATCCGACAACACTCGCCATCAACCTGACGTATCTGGGTACTTTGGGGATGGCTGTCCTCATGTTCCTGGGACTCGGGTTGGTCATCATCATCACTCTGGTTGTGGCTGGAGTGGGGCGCCTGTTGTCGATTGTCCTGCTTGCCATGGTTGGGATCTTCCCCAAGAAGGACACCACTCCGATCGTCCGCTTGCCCCGCCGTCCGGCGCGTGGACCAGTGGAGGTGAGTCCCGGCGTCGTGATTCCCGCAGAGGCAGCCGCGTCCCCGCTGGACCAACTGGCAGCAAGCCCCCATCCGGACACCGCCCAAGTGGAGGCCGTTGCGGCTGCCGCCGTGGCGGAGCCTTCGACGCCGCCGGCACCGGCGCTGGTGGTGGAAACACCCCCTGCTCCCGTCGCGCCGAAACGCGACCTCCTGGGAGATGCCCGACGCCGGATCGCCGAGGCGTCCGCGGCCGTCAAGGACGGCGCGTGGAAGTCAGCGATGGATCCGAGAAAGCTGCCGAAGCCTGAGCAGGTCAAGGATGCGGTGGAAAACCAGACCTCCCACCATCCCTTGCTCATTGCCGCGGCCAAGGAGCCGCCGGTCCTGGCCAAGGACTGGGCAGACGCCGTGGCTGAAGCCGACGAGCGGGCGGCGGCCCGGGCCAAGGCCGATCAGCCGCCGGCCATCAAGGTGACGGTCCGGGACATCGATGAGTCCGGCTCTCCCGCCAAGCCATCCACGGGGAACGGTTCGTCTCCCGACTCCAGCGCGGCTTCGGCAGCCAAGCCCGCAGAGGATTCGTCCGGGGGCAATGGCGCAAAAAACCCAGAAGCCGCCAAGACAGCCCAGCCTGCCGGAAAGGCAACCGGCGCCACTGGATCGGGCCCGAAGACTTCCAAGAACGGAAAGTCTCCGAGCCCCATTCGTAAAGGTTCGTTGAGCGGCGCGAGCCGCAACTCCTGATTGCTAGGCGGCCAGCCTGTTGAAAGCGGCGCCGTGGTAGATGAGCGGCTTGGATTCGTGGTTGACCGTGGTCGATTTGACCTCCAGCACCACAATCGCGTGATCCCCTGCCGGCGTCTCCGAAACAACTTCGCACTCGAACCCGAGGACAGCGCCGTCGAACAGCACCGCGCCCGAGTCGGCGACGCTGGTGGACAATCCTTCAAAGCGATCACGGGTTTTTGAGGCCAACTGGAGTGCCGCGGTTTCCTGCCCCTCCGCCAAAACCGAGACCCCAAGCCTGCTCGCCTGCCGCAGCTTGGGCCAAGTCGTGGAGGAGTTCTGCACGGCGAACATCACCAGCGGCGGCTCCAGGGACACTCCCACAGTGAAGGACGACGCCACCAACGCTTCAGGTGTGAAGTCCACCATCGCACTGAACGCAGCCACGCCGGACGGGAACTGCGCAAAGGCAGCCTTGATGGCGGCGGTTTCTTCCACTGTTGTCTGCGTCATTTCGCTGTCCCCTTCGTGCGTCGTTTGAACTCATTTCCCATAATTCACGCGATCCACAGAAGCTCCATATTTGTTGATTCCCGCGTCATTTGTATTGCCGAATGTCAAGAAATATCGCGAAGTAAGGCTCGTTCCATTACTCCCCAAGACGAAAAACGAAGAAGTTCTACCGCTTGCGTTTCTGCCCACCGCACCGCTGTGTAGCCTCGATGGGACATCCAGACCCACCACAGGAAGCCAACATGAGCCTCAATGAGCTACGGACGCTTGGACGCACTGGCGCCCTGATCAGCCCACTGACCCTGGGCACCCTGAACTTCGGCACCGGAACCGCACCCACCGGCCCCGCGGACAGCATCCGCATCATCAAGGCCGCACTCGATGCCGGCATCACGAGCATCGACACTGCCGACATCTACTCGCAGGGCGAGGCCGAAACCGTGGTGGGACAGGCCATTCACAGCCGACGGGACGACGTCTTCCTTGCCACCAAGTTCCACGGCCAGATGGGCTCCAACCCGGCACACGCCGGCAACTCGCGCCGCTGGATTGTCCGGGCCGTCGAGGACAGCCTGCGCCGGTTGAACACGGACCGGATCGACCTCTACCAAGCGCACCGGCCGGACTACAACACGGACCTGCTGGAAACCATCACGGCCCTCAACGACCTCATCCGCCAAGGCAAGATCCTCTACTACGGAACGTCCGTGTTCAGCCCCGCCCAGCTGGTGGAGGCGCAGTGGATCGCCAACACCAACCACCTCACCCCGCCCGTGGTGGACCAGGTCCCGTATTCGCTCCTGGTCCGTGCCAATGAACGCGACGTTTTCCCCATCACCCAGCAGTACGGCGTCGGGGTTTTGAGTTACGGACCGCTCGACGGCGGCTGGCTCGCCGGAGGCTACCGGGTGGGCGCAGGTCAGCCGGAGAGTTCGCGTTATTCCGCACTGCCGGGCCGTTTCGACGTCACCCAACCCTTCAACCAAGGCAAGCTCCACGCAGCCGACGCCCTGGGACAGCTTGCCGCCCGGCACGGGCTGACGCTGATCCAGCTCGCCGTTGCTTTCGCCTTGAACCACCCCGCGGTGACCAGTGTGATCATTGGGCCACGCACGGAGGAGCACCTGACGGACTATCTGAAGGCCGCCGACGTGGTGCTGAGTGAGGCCATCCTGGACGAAATCGACGACATCGTTGCTCCCGCAGTCAACTTCCTGGAGCGCGACGCCGGCACCGTGGCGCCTCATCTGGAGTATCCGGAACTCCGACGCCGGTAGCCTCCTGCCGTTGTGCGGCCCGCCCTGCGTGCTTGCCCGCTTGTTTGAAACGTTCAGCGGGCCTCGCAACGGGCTATTGACGGCATTCGGGCGCGGCGTGATCCTTGACCTAAGTGCTGCTGGTCCCGCCGAGGCGTCACGCCCGCAGCGTCAGGTACCAGTAGAACGCCGCCGCCCATGTCCACACCCCATATTGAACGTGGCGTCGCAGCCACTCCAGGCCAGCCGACGCAAGAGGCCCTGACCCACGAAGAACTCCAGCTCGCAGGGCGCAACCACTCCATGCCACTCGAAGCGTTGCAGGAGGACATCACCCCGGCAGGCCTGCACTACCTGTTGATCCACTTCGACGTACCGTTCCTTTCCGCGGAATCCTGGCGGTTACGGCTTGGCGGCGCGGTCTCCAACTCCTTTGAACTGAGCCTTGAAGACCTCAAGGCCCGCCCCGCCGTGACCATGCCCGTGACGTTGGAGTGCGCAGGAAACGGGCGGGCGCTCCTGCAACCCCGGCCCCTCAGCCAGCCATGGACGCTCGGCGCCGTGGGCACCGCCGAATGGACCGGGACTCCCTTGGCACCCCTGTTGGAGGAGGCAGGGTTGGCGAGTGACGCCGTCGAACTCGTCTTTACCGGTGCGGACCGCGGTATCCAAGGCGGCGCCGAAGAGCAGTACGCGCGGAGCCTTACCGTTGCGGAGGCCAAGCACCCGGAAGTCATGCTGGTCTATGCGATGAACGGGCAGCCGTTGCCGCCCCAGCACGGTTTTCCCGTGCGGCTGTTGGTGCCGGGCTGGTATGGCATGGCGAGCGTGAAGTGGTTGACGTCGATCGAAGCTGTGACGTCCCGATTCATGGGATACCAGCAAGCCGTCGCGTACCACTATCTGCAGGGTCCAGACGGTCCCGGCCTGCCCGTTTCGCACATCAGGGTGAAGTCCCTCATGGTTCCTCCCGGTATCCCCGATTTCTTCACCCGACGCCGGGTGGTGGACGCCGGGCCCGTGCTGCTTCGCGGCAAGGCGTGGTCCGGACACGGTGACATTGAACGGGTTGAGGTGGGGATCGACGGAGAGTGGATGCCTGCCCACCTTGATGATCCGCTGGGCGACTTTGCCTGGCGATCCTGGTCCATGGTGTGGGTGGCACGGCCGGGTGAGCACGTGCTGCGATGCCGGGCGATGGACTCCTCCGGCGCGCTGCAGCCCCGTGAGCAGGTGTGGAATTACCAGGGCATAGGGAACAACATGGCGCAGCGGGTTGAGGTGACGGTTCGGTAGCGTTTTGCTTTGCCGCCGCCTTCGCGGGACCTGGCCGCCGCGTTCGCGGTGCCGTGCCGCCGCGTTCGCGGGAAGCATGCTTGTTCGCTGGAGCGTTCCGGCTTTTTCGAGTGGTTTCCCGCGGTTTCGTGGCCTTCTGGCTGGCTCCCGTGCCCTTCGCTAGACTCGACTGAACCATGAACAACCTGCCGTCCTCCCCCGCGACCGTCCGCGTCGACGCCTGGCTGTGGGCCATCCGCGCCTACAAGACCCGCTCCGCTGCGACCGCTGCTTGCCGAGCTGGACACGTCCGACTCAATGGCAATCCGGTGAAGGCATCGCAGACCGTGATTGTTGGCGACACCATCCGCGTCCGCGAATCCGGGTGGGAGCGGATCTTCGAAGTGCGGCGGCTGATCGCGAAGCGCGTCGGCGCCGAGGCTGCGTCACACTGTTTCACCGACCACACGCCTGCCCGGCCGGTTCTTCCGGCGTTGGGCCTCCCCCAGCGCGACCGCGGCGCCGGCCGTCCCACCAAGAAGGACCGCCGCGACATGGAGAAGCTGCGGGGGTAGTTATCCACAGGGCCTTCATTGTTGGGTGATTCCTGTGTTCCCTTCTGCCTAGACTGACGGGCACTACGCCAAAACAGTCACTGGGGAGTCTGATGTTCCGCCGTTCATTTGCCCTAATTCCGCATGCCCATTTCCGGCCCGTTGCCCTCGGATTCGTGGCTCTTGTACTGCTCAGCGGTTGCCAGGATGCTGCAGTCAACGATCAAAGATCCGCGATTTCAACGCCTGCTCCGGCGAGATCAGATGGGAACACGTATAAGTACATACCGGACTACCATTGCCGCGCGGACGGTCCTGACTCCGAAGATCCAGGCTGCCTGGCACTGAAGTGTCCGCCGCTGGTAGCGGAGGGACAAGAAGGCAGGCCTGTGGTTTGGAAGCGAACTTCTGCCGGAATCAAAGAACCTGGGTGGCAGGACTGGGTTCCCGTCAGTGGCCCAATGTGCTTCTACGAGGATGACGACGGGCTTCCGACTTTGGCTGCCTCGGCGTTCGCCTGGGGAGAGCCCTCGTGAAGGCGGCAGGGAGCACGCGTCAGAAATCCGTGCTGGTCGGTATTTTGACCGCAAGCATTGCAGCAACATTGCTACTTTGCAGCTGTCAATACGCCTCAGACAACACCAACGCGGAGTCCGGACCCCAGGAAGCCACACCCAGCAAAAGTACACCAGCCGAGCCGCCCTTCCTCGACGAAGACGACCTCTACCGGTACCTGGCCGATGTCCATTGTCGACTCGGCGGCCCCGACACTGCCGACAGTCGTTGCCTGACGTTGGAATGTGCGCCACAGACTGCCACGGGCGGGCAAGGGACACCAGTAATTTGGAAGAAGGCCGTCAAGTCCATCCAGAACCCTGATTGGAGCGACTGGATCATCATCAGCGGCCCAACGTGCTTGTACGGTGACGCCGAAGAGCGGCCTGCGGACGTTTCGGCCAGGAACAATGGTGAACGCCCATGAACGGACATCGTGGCACCAGGCCCTCCCGCCGCCTCTCTTCGCTTGCGCCAGGGATCATCCTAGTGATGCTGCTGCTGTCGGGCTGTCAAGGCGAAGTGATACCGAGTGGACCGCCTTCCGGCACCGGCTCGACGGCAGCGCCCGCCTCAAGCAAACCGGCGCCGGGATCCCCTGTACCTGTCCCCACCGGCGTGTACAAGCCAGCGGATGCGACGGGGAGGGCCCAGAATGTGCCCGTGCCTGTGATGCCTGCCTTGGCGAAGGAAAACACGAAGGAGGGGCTGGAGGCGTTCATCCGGTATTGGTACGCAGTCGGCAATTACGCGAACGAAACAGGCGACATTTCGGAGCTCCACTCGCTCAGCACACCTGAGTGTGACCCCTGCGCGTACTACCAAAAGGCATCGTCCGACGGCTACACGAATGGTCGCTGGTTGGTTGGTGGACGCGTTCACCTACCAACCGTCAACGTTATTTGGAATGTCGAAGAAGACGAGCACCAGGCGACGGTGCAAGTAGTTCAGGAAGCAGTTTCCTATTACAACGCCGATGGCTCACCCGGTCGACTATCGGACCCTCCCAGCAATGACGCGTTCGTGATCGTCGCGACGTTCCAGTCGGGATGGAAGGTTGTTGATACAGGTGTCATTCGCTAGATGGGCACATGAAATCGTTAAGGCCGTGATTTTGTGTGGTTTCTTGATCACGATGTCAGCGCCGGGCGCGATAGCCGACGCATCGAGCGAGTGGGCCACGGCAAATAAAGCGGCCGGAACTATTGACGTCGGGTCTACCTGGGAGTGCGATCCGTTGACCGGAAAGTCAGCTCGCCGAACCGGGGCCGCCGACGCCGCCGATGATCCCTATCAATACAAGGCAGACCACCGCTGTCAGCTTGGTGGTCCCGGCGCTAAGGAAATGGGCTGCCTCACACTCGAATGCCCTGCCATCACGCCCGGCAGCGAAAAGGGTTCGCCGGTCATATGGATGAAAGCACCCAAGGGAATCACCAACCCGACCTACACAGACTGGCAACCTGTTTCCGGGAAACCAACGTGTCTCTACGGTTCTGAACCCCAAAACGTCCTCGCCGATATCGCAGCCCGAATCCTCACCGACTTCCAACAACTACCCATCAACCCCGGAACCCTCGAAGCCCAGCCCTTCCCCAACACCCTCACCGGCGGACCCACCAACTTCTACACCACCACCACCGAACAACACTTCGACACCACCATCCTCGGCCAACACGTCCACCTCACCGCCACCCCCACCACCCACACCTACACCTACGGCGACGGCCAAACCCTCGGACCCACCCCAGCCACCGGCTACCCCACCCCCGCCAACACCTGGCTCACCACAGAAACCCGCACCAGCCACACCTACACCACCACCGGCAACTACCCCGCCACAGTCACCACCACCTACACCGGAACCTACTCCGTCAACAACGGCCCACCCCTGCCCATCAACGGAACCCTTACCCTCACCACCACACCCAAAACCATCCACGTCTTCAAAACCGAAACAGCCCTTGTCGCCGACACCTGCGAACAAAACCCCCACTCCTGGGGCTGCCCCGGCACAAACACCCCACCCAGGCACTAACAAAGCCGGCACCACTGGAAGCCCGCACCGCTGAAGGAGGCAGCACAACTGAAGAAGCGCCCACTCACAGGCACCACGCACAATCACCCCGTACCGCCACCAACAACATTGACCCCCAAACAGCGCCCAAAACGCGGGAAAGGCCCACCAACCGGGCCCAAAGTCGGTCGCGAAGGAACACCAGTGCGGGACCTCCACCTGGCCTAATGACAGACAGAGACACCCGAAGGGCCGCATCCTCTCGGACGAACCGAGACGGGCACAGACAGGCCTCCGGATCATGGCCGTTCTCGCTCAGGCCCTCCGGGCGCGGAGGAACTAAGGATCATCGAAGGCGCAACTGACGATTCGCTGGGGGTTGCCGAGGTGCCAGCCCTTAGGCCGTTCAGCCGTCACGATGACGCGGTTGTCGACACAAGCAATATGGAGACAAATCCCCGCCCCGAAGTTCCATCGGCCGATTCAGGGCAGGACCGTTGCGAAACGGGAAGACGACCCGACTAACGAGGAGTGCAAAGAATGGAGCCTCAAGGAATGCATGCCGAGGGAGCCGCGGAACAAGAATCCACGTATCCCATCAAACATCTGGCATCCTCATACGACCGTGGTGTTCAAATTGCCGCTGCCCGGGTCCGCATCATCACAGACCGGGGGCTGGGCAAACAGACCCCAGAGTGGATCCTCCAACTTGCCGCCGAGAGATTGGCGGGCGATTACTAAAGGTTCTCCCCGCCTTCGCTTGTCACAGCGGAAGAAGCAGCCCCTACGAGAACCACGTATCCGGCGGGCCCATGTACAGCAGGAAACTGAACACGGCCGCCACGCCAACAAGGACTACACCCACGGCCAGAAACGGCTTGGCCAAGATCCAGGCCTGGAGCTTCTCCAACGCCCCAACAGGCTCTTCTCCTCCAACTGCAAGCCTCCAGCCACCAGCCAGCAGGCCGCGACGATCGAGTGATCTCTCCACAGGAATCGTGGCGTACGGAATCACTGCCGACACGATGGCCAACAAGCCGGTACCAGCAGACCACTTTTGGTTGATCCAAGTGAACGCGGCCGTAAAGGCGTAGCAGAGGAACACGAACCCGTGGATCCCACCCGCGACGCTGACTCCAACATCCGTAGTGCGCGTGACGTATTTCAGGAAGAGCCCAATTAACAAGAGCGTCCAGGTCACGGCTTCGGCGAAGGCAACGGTTCGGAACAGGGTGCGGGGTGACATGGAAAACCTCGGGTTGGAAACAGGGGTCGCCCTAAACAACGGACGGAAGCGATGCCTCGTTCCTGATGCGCGAAGAACCGAATTCCAAGGCCACAGTCTCAAGTTCCAAGGGTGCCTCATGCTTGGAACGTGCCCGGCCGACGGCGACGTGCGGTATCCAGCGCGGGGATCGGTACCCGAGTGCCGGCGAACTCAGAATGAAGTCGTCGATGTTATCTACTCCGAGGTCATCCAGGAGCACGTGAAGTCCTTGGACGAGCAAGGTCTGATAATCGTGAACGGCTTGCGGCACAGAGACTTCCAAGCTGCTGACGCGGCCGCCACCGAGAGTGATCAGCTTCGCGGACTTGCCAAGGAACCCGTCCAATACGGGCAGTCCCCGGAGCCAACTGGCGACCTCCCGAATCACGGTGTCTGCGCTGGCAACACCACCTGTCCAGGCAACAACATCTGCGGCCAGCCGATCCAGGATGCCCACGTGCAGCAGCGTCATGTGAAGGCCCTCCGGTTTTCGCACAGAGTCGACGTATCGTCCGAGCGACTCCAACGGCGCCCCGACGTCAAGTACCGGCACCTCCACTGTGATGCGGGGCAACTGAGTCGCACTTCCGGCTCTCATGCCAGCCATTATCCGCTCTATCAAGGCACCATGGCAGGGCATCACGAAAGCCAACCACCCGCCGTCGTAAGCCACCCAGAAGACCCAAACCGTGAAGCGGTTCTTTCAGCGTTGACAGCCCCTTGTGACCCGTGCCATATTCGATAACGTGAACCTGTCAGACAGCCGGACAGCCGGACAGCAAGGCCCCGAACAGAGCCGAGCCACGCCCACCCCGATCTCCCGCATCTCCGCGGCTGAGGCGGTCTTCGCCGCACTCCGTAGGGCCATCGAAGGCGGGCAATTCGATATCGGGACGAAGCTGAGCTCCGAAGCGACCCTTGCAGCGCAGTATGGCGTGAGCCGCTCCGTGATCAGGGAAGCCCTGCGGTCCTGCAACACCCTGGGCCTGACAGTCACCAAAACCGGCAAGGGAACGTTCATTGTGGCCAACAAGGTCGCAAACGACCTTACCTTGGGCCAGTACAGTGCGCGCGATCTTAACGAAGCAAGGCCTCACATCGAGATTCCCGCGGCAGGCCTCGCTGCCGAACGGCGCACAGACGAAGAACTCGAACACCTCAAGGACATCGTCCAGGAGATGCTCAACGAAAACGATCCCGAGGCCTGGGTGAGCCTGGACGCGAGCTTCCACTCCGCCGTCGCACGCGCCAGCGGAAACCGCGTCTTCGCAAGCGTCGTCCAGGACATCCGCGACGCCCTGGCGCACCAGTCCGAAACCCTCAACCTCGTGGCGGACCGCCAGCACCGCTCCGACGAAGAACACGTCGCCATCCTCAACGCCATCGAATCGGGCGATTCCCAGGCGGCAAGCAAGGCCATGGCGGAGCACCTGCAGGCCGTCAGCGTGGCCCTGGACACGATCCTCAGCAAATGAACCACCTAAAGGACACCATGCCCAGCCCCAAAGCGGCCCAGCAAGCAGCACCCAACCACGTCCCCCTCGTCGAGCAGACCCGTGACGGACTGGTGGAAAGCGTCCACTACGGCTCGTTGATCGCCTTGAACAAGGACGGAAGCACCGCGTTGGAAGCCGGCCAGCCGGACGCCCCGATGTATCCCCGGTCGAGCTTGAAACCGCTCCAGGCAGTAGCCCTCCTCAGGGCCGGCCTGGACATCCCGGAAGACCTCCTCGCTTTGACGGCTGCGAGCCACTCGGGCAGCAAGATGCACCGGGACGGCGCCGCGGAAATCCTGAAGCTTCACGGACTGACCGAGGCAGCGTTGGGCAACAGCACCGACCTTCCCTACGGTGTCGAGGAGCGCAACGAATGGCTGCGGGAAGGCAACGGCCCCACCCAGTTGGCGCAAAACTGCTCCGGCAAGCACGCTTCCATGACAGCCGTCTGCGTCATCAATGATTGGCCTGTGGAGGGGTACTTGCACCCGGAGCACCCGCTGCAGGTCCTGGTCCGCGACACCATCACCGAACTGACCGGCGAGGAAGCCGCCGCTGTGAGCACGGACGGATGCGGCACGCCGCTCTTCGCCCACTCGCTCCACGGCATGGCCCGCGCCTACGGTCGCCTAGCCTCAGCAGAGGAAGACACCAACGAAGGCAAAGTCGCCCACGCCATGCGCCGCTTCCCGGAGATGGTCGCTGGCGAGGGCCGCGACGTCACTGCCCTCATGCGGGCTGTTCCGGGCCTGCTCGCCAAAGACGGCTTCGAAGGCCTTCAGCTGGTTGGCCTCGCGGACGGCCGCGGCTTGGCCGTAAAGATTTCAGACGGCGGAGACCGGGCGCGCATGCCGGTTACGGTCGCGGCTTTGAAGGAGTTGGGGCTCGACGGCGGCAGCCTGGACTCGCTGCAGAGCCCACCCGTGTTGGGTGGCGGCCTACCGGTCGGCGAACTCCGCGCAGCACTGATTTTCAGCACTAACTAAAGGACAGCTATGACCACCGTCGATCAGGCGATCCCTCTCCGTTCCGAACACGACCTCTTGGGCGACCGCAATGTCCCCGCAGATGCTTATTGGGGCGTCCACACGCTAAGGGCCATCGAGAACTTCCCCATCACGGGGCAGCCCCTTTCCACCAACAAGCATCTGGTGCGGGGGCTGGCAGCGGTCAAGCAGGCGGCCGCACGCACAAACCACGAGCTTGGTTTGCTGGATAAGGAACGGGCCAATGCCATTGAGCAAGCCTGCCAGGACATCCTGGACGGCAAGCTCCACGACCAGTTCATGGTGGACGTGATCCAAGGCGGCGCTGGCACCAGCTCCAACATGAACGCCAACGAGGTCATCGCCAACCGTGCTTTGGAAATCCTTGGCCACCCAAAGGGTGACTACGCCAAGCTGCACCCGAACGATCACGTCAACCTCAGCCAGTCCACCAACGACGTCTACCCGACGGCTGTAAACCTCGCCACGATCTTCTCCGTGAAGGAACTCCTGGAAGCTCTGGAGGAGCTGGAAGTTGCCTTCGCGGAAAAGGGACGAGAGTTCCGGACGGTGGTGAAGATGGGTCGGACGCAGCTCCAGGATGCAGTGCCCATGACGCTCGGCCAGGAATTTGGCGGCTACGCCGTGACCATCGGCGAAGACCGGGCCCGCTTGGACGAGTCGCACATGTTGATCCACGAGATCAACCTCGGCGCAACGGCCATCGGCACCGGCCTGAACGCCCCGGCAGGGTACGCCGAGGCCGCATGCAGGCACCTCGCCGAAGTCACGGGCCTGCCCCTCCTCACGGCGGCCGACCTCATTGAAGCCACCCAGGACGTGGGCGCGTTCGTCCACCTGTCCGGCGTCCTCAAGCGCGTGGCCGTGAAGCTTTCCAAGATTTGCAACGACCTCCGCCTGCTGTCCTCCGGACCGCGTGCGGGACTGGGCGAGATCAACCTGCCGGCAGTACAGTCCGGCTCGTCGATCATGCCCGGAAAGATCAACCCGGTGATCCCGGAAGTGGTCAGCCAGGTGGCCTACGAAGTCATCGGCAACGATGTGACAGTCACCATGGCCGCGGAAGCAGGGCAGCTCCAGCTGAATGCTTTCGAACCGATCATTGTGCACAGCCTGCACAAGAGCATTTCCCACCTGGAAGCAGCCTGCCGCACCCTCACGGCACGCTGCGTCCGGGGCATCACAGCAAACACCGAGCGGCTACGGCTTACCGTGGAGCAGTCGATCGGTCTCGTCACGGCATTGAACCCGCACATCGGTTATGCCTCCGCCACAGCCATCGCCCAGGAGGCGTTGGCCACCGGCAAGGGTGTAGCAGAACTCGTCTTGGAACACGGTCTCTTGACCGCAGCCCAACTTGAAGAACTGCTCAGCCCCGAACGTCTGGCAAACCTGAGCAAGTAGGCCAATCCGGCCAGTCAGCCCAGCGGCTTTGAAAGCCGTCCCGCCCGATGAGGCACCCACAAGAGGCTCTGAGTCGCGCCCGAAACCCCCAGACGTGCGCGCCCATGAGACCCCCAACAGGACACCCGTAAGGATTCCCATGACCAACCCCATCACGGACCACACGGTCCCGGCCCAAGCGCATGCCAGCGAGAAAGCCCTCCACAAGGAGGACACGGGCTACCACAAGGACTTGAAGCCCCGGCAGATCCAGATGATCGCGATCGGCGGTGCCATCGGTACCGGCCTGTTCCTTGGCGCGGGCGGCCGGCTCAACGCGGCCGGCCCTTCGCTGGTCATCGCCTATGCAGTCTGCGGTTTCTTCGCTTTCCTGATTCTCCGAGCCCTCGGCGAATTGGTACTTCACCGCCCGTCGTCGGGTTCGTTCGTCTCCTACGCCCGTGAGTTCTTCGGCGAAAAGGCGGCGTTCGTTTCGGGCTGGTTCTACTGGATCAACTGGGCCACCACCACCATCGTGGACATCACGGCAGCCGCGCTCTACATGAACTTCTTCGGCAAGTATGTCCCCTGGATGGGTGCCGTTCCGCAGTGGGCGTGGGCCCTTATCGCCCTGGTGGTTGTGCTTAGCCTGAACCTCGTTTCGGTGAAGGTCTTCGGCGAGATGGAGTTCTGGTTCGCGTTGATCAAGGTGGCCGCGCTGGTGGCCTTCCTCCTGGTTGGCACCTACTTCGTCATTTTCGGCACGCCCGTTGATGGCCAGACGGTGGGCTTCAGCCTCATCTCGGACAACGGCGGAATCTTCCCCAACGGCATCCTTCCCATGATCATCCTGATGCAGGGTGTGCTGTTCGCCTACGCCTCGATCGAACTCGTCGGCACCGCCGCCGGCGAGACCGCGAACCCGGAAAAGATCATGCCCAAGGCCATCAACTCCGTGGTCTTCCGTATCGCAGTCTTCTACGTCGGCTCCGTCATCCTGCTGGCACTCCTCCTGCCCTACACTTCGTACGAGAAGGGTGTCAGCCCGTTCGTGACGTTCTTCGGTTCCATTGGTGTGCAGGGCGTTGACGTCATCATGAACCTTGTGGTCCTCACCGCAGCGCTGTCCTCGCTGAATGCAGGCCTGTACTCCACGGGCCGTATCCTGCGCTCGATGTCCGTCAACGGTTCGGCTCCCAAGTTTGCCCAGCGGATGAACAAGGCCGGTGTGCCTTACGGTGGCATCGCGATCACGGCCGGCGTCTCCCTGCTCGGTGTCCCGCTGAACTACCTGGTCCCGGCCGATGCCTTCGAGATCGTGCTGAACGTCGCTTCCGTGGGTATCATCGTCACCTGGGCCACGATCGTCCTGTGCCAGATGCAGTTGAAGCGCTGGGCGGACAAGGGCTGGGTCAAACGCCCGTCGTTCCGGCTGTTCGGCGCACCCTACACGGGCTGGCTGTCGTTGATCTTCCTGGCGGGCGTCCTGGTGATGGTCTTCATCGAATCGCCGCTCACCATGCTTGTCACCGCGGTGGCTTGCGGACTCATGGTTTGGGGCTGGTTCCTGTGCCGCAAGCAGATCCACGAGCTTGCAGCCACGCGGGACGGCTACACGGGCAGCGCCCCCGTCGTCGCCAACCGCCCGCTTCCTGGCGGCGATAAGTAGCAAGAAGTGCCCGACGGCGGCACCCGGGTTCCGTACCAGCGGAACCCGGGTGCCGCCGTCGTTGGTTAACGCCCAAGTAGGGGACAGCACATGCTGCAGTGAGCGCTCAGTGGAACGTGTGCTGTCCCCCAGTTGGGTGAGAACGCGGCGAACCGAGACATCCGATCATTCGCGTCTACTATTGGTCCATGGCTGTCACAGATGAGGCGATCGGCAAGATCAAGGACATGCTGATCCGCGGGGAACTCAAGGCCGGCGACCGTCTTCCGCCGGAAAAGGAACTGAGCGAACGGCTGGGCTTGTCGCGAAGTTCGCTGCGGGAGGCCGTCAAAGCGCTGGAGTTGATCCGTGTGCTGGACGTGCGGCGCGGCGATGGAACCTACGTGACCAGCCTGGATGCGAAACTGCTCAACGAGGCCGTGGCCTTCGTGGTGGACCTGCACCAGGACCGCTCCATCCTCGAACTCTTTGAGGTCCGACGAATCCTGGAACCTGCCACCGCTCACCTGGCGGCGGGCAAGATCACCCCCGAGGGCATCGAGAAGCTGCGCGGAACCATGGACGGAATCAACGAGGATACCGCCGTGGAAGAACTCGTGACCCACGACCTCGAATTCCACAGCATCATCACCGAAGCGGCCGGAAACGACTACCTGGGCAGCCTCCTGGAAGCGCTATCCAGCAGCACGGTCCGGGCCCGGATCTGGCGCGGCCTCACACAGGAGAAGGCCGTGGCGCATACCTTGGCCGAGCACCGCGCCATCACCGATGCCTTGGAGCGCGGGGATGCCGAACTGGTCAAGGCGCTGATGACGGTACACATCAGCGGCGTGGAGAACTGGCTGCGGCAGGCGCTCTAGGGGTTACAGCCCGTACGCGCGGATCGCCGTCTTCTCGAGAATGGCAGCCTGCTCATGCAGCGACAGCGTTGAGACGAGTTCCAGGAGCACATCGAGCGTCCGGCCATACGGTGCCCCGAGCGTGCTCACTGGCCAGTCGCTGCCGAGCATGAGCCGGTCGGGACCAAAGGAATCCAGCGCGAACCCGAACAAGGACCGCAACGAATCCGCCGAATACTCAACACCGGGCAAGTGCAACCCTGACAGCTTGGCCACGGCATTTCCCGTGCTTCCCAGGGCACTGAACTCCGTCCGCCACAGCTCCATGGCATCAGGGTCACCGAGGGGCGGCTTTCCCAAGTGATCCAGGACCACAGTCAGCCCGGGCAACTCCTGCGCCAGCCTGACGGTTGCTCCGAGATGACGGGGGAACGCATTGGGAACGTCAAAGGCAAGCCCTCGCCCCGCCACCAAACCAAGGGATTCCCGGACGGATGGCAGGTCCAGGAAATCGTCGCGGGGGTCATCGTGAACCAGGTGCCGCACGCCCCGGAACACAGGATTGGCCGCGAACCTGTCCAGCTGGCCAGCGGCCTCGCCGGGTGAATCCAGGCGGATCCAGCCCACCACGCCCAAAACCCACGGCTGCCGCCCTGCGACGGCCAACATGCTCTCCGTGTCAGCCAAGGTGTCATCGGCCTGGACCAACACGGCGGCCCGCACACCTGCAGCGGCAAGAACCTCGCTGGCCTCGTCCTCTCCAAAGCTCCGGAACAATGCGCCGTGCTGCGGGCCAAGCCACGAGTAGGGCCGGACACCTCCGGTCACGAAAGTGTCCAGGCTCCACAAGTGCAGATGCGCATCAATCACGCGGCGCGGCCTCCAACGCGGCCCACAGTTCCTCCGGCACCGGCTCTTCCATCCGGGCGGCGTTGGCGGAAACCTGCTCCGGAGCACTGGCCCCGACGGTCACGTTCACCACGGCGGGATGCCGCAACGGAAACTGGAGTGCCGCCGTCGGAAGCTCCACGCCAAACCCGCGGCAGACGTCGGCGAGCGCCCGCGCCCGCTCCACCACGGCCCTCGGCGCTCGATCGTAGTTGTAGTGTGCGTCGTCGGGGACTTCGGGACGGGCCAATAGTCCAGAGTTGAAGACGCCAACGTTCACGACGCCGGTGCGGCGCTCCACACAGCGGTCAAGCAGCGGGACGCTGGGCTGCTCCAGCAGCGTGTAACGTCCGGCGAGCATCACAAGGTCGAGGTCTGCGGCTTCGACGCATTCGAGGGCGGCTTCGGCGGAGTTGAGGCCCACGCCGATCGCTTTGACCACCCCCTCGGAACGCAGTTTTTCCAGGGCGGGGAGTCCTTGGGCGATTCCGGCCTGCAGGTCATGGACGTCCGCGTCGTGAAGGTAGGCAATGTCCACGTGGTCCAGGCCGAGGCGTTCCAGGGAGTCTTCCAGGCTGCGGCGGATACCGGCCTCGGAGAAGTCCCACACGCGCTTCTTGTCTGCGGGGACGTCGAAGCCTTCGGGGTCCAGGCCACCGTCCGGGGAGGGTTCCAGTACGCGTCCAACCTTTGTGGAGATGACGAACTCGTTCCGCGGCTTGTCCCGAAGGACTGCGCCGAGTCGCTGTTCGGACAGGCCCAGACCGTAGTGCGGGGCGGTGTCGAAGTACCGGATACCGGCATCCCAGGCCGCCAACACGGTGGCGAGCGCCTCGCCGTCCGGGATGGCCCGGTAGAGGTTCCCGATCCCGGCTCCACCAAAGCCGAGTTTCCCGAGCTTCGGGATTTCAGCGGAGTGAGTGTTCATGGCAGTTGCCATACCTTCTGGATACCCGAATCGTCACCGGAGTAATCGTCCTGGACCTCAAGAAGTTCGGCCATGCGCGCCTGCCAGGGAACGTTGGCCGGGTGGTCCGCGAGCGCACGGCGCATGGCCTGGTAGTCGTCCACGTCCACCACGTGAAAGAGGTCCTGCCCGCTGCGCCAGATCCGCCAATTGCGGACGCCGGCTTCCTTCAAGGCCTCGACCAGCTCAGCCGGAATGTTTCCATGCGCCTCCGCATAGGCCGCCTCTGCTCCGGGCTTCACGCGCGTGTGGAGCGCGATCGACTCAGTCATGTTCCGCCTCCGGCTTCAGGTAAAGCTCCAGCACGGGCACTGCCACATCGGGACGTTGCACGGGGAGCTTGATGGTCAGGGTCCCAGCGGGCTGGCCACCGGGCGTCATGTTCATGGCCTGCTGTTCAGGATCCACCTCGCGAAGGAAGACCTCGGAGGCGTCGTTGAGGAGTTGGGCGTACTCCACCTTTCCGGCCAACCCCGGAAGGTGGACGTACTCGAAGGGCCACGCGAAGAGGTGAACGTAGAGCCTGTCCCCGCGCTGGGTGTAGCGGGTATCCGGCGGCGCGGTCCAAGATGAAGGCCCTGCACCGTAGATCGACCGGGAATGAAGCTTCATCCACGCGCCGATCCCTTCCAAAGAAGTCAGTGCGCGCGGATCGAGGTTGCCCCTCCCTGTGGGTCCGACGTTCAGCAGGAGGTTGCCGCCCTTGGAAACCCCGTCCACGAGCATGCGGACCAGCAGGTCAACAGACTTGTAGTCCAGATTGTCCCTGTCGTAGCCCCAGCTGCCGTTCAACGTCTGGCAGGCCTCCCAGGTGACCGGGACGCCGTCGAGCATCATGGGAGCGGCCGGCTGGTACTGCTCGGGCGTGACGAAGTCTCCCGGGATGTCCAGCCGGTCGTTGACGATGATCCCGGGCTGCAGTTCCCGGACCATGGCGAGCAGGGCTTCGGAGTCCCAGTCCTTGCTGCCTTTGCCGTCCCAAAAGTCAGGGTGACCGGCGTAGGAGAAGTCGAAGAACAGGTAGTCGATGGTGCCGTAGTTGCTGAGGAGCTCGCGCACCTGGCCGTGGAGGTACTCGCGGTAGCGGGCCATGTCGCGTCCGCTGTTGAGATGTTCGACGTCGGCAGCGTTGCGTTGGGGGTGCACGCCGTCGATGGTGAAATCCGGATGGTGCCAATCGATGAGCGAATGATAGAAGCCCACTTTGAGCCCCTCGGCCCGGAGCGCCTCGACGTAAGGTTGGATGAGGTCCCTGCCTGCGGGTGTGTTCGTGGCTTTGTAGTCCGTCAGCGCGGAGTCCCAGAGGCAGAAGCCGTCGTGGTGCTTGGTGGTCAGGACAACGTACTTCATCCCGGCGTTGCGGGCGGCACGGGCCCAATCGCGGGGATCGTAGAGGTCCGGATCAAAGCGCCGGAAGTACTGTTCGTAGGCCTCGACGCTGAGCTCTTCCCGGTTCATTACCCACTCGTGCCGGGCCGGGAGCGCGTACAGCCCCCAGTGCACGAACATGCCAAACCGGGCTTCTTCGAACCAGGGTGCGTGCTTGATCAATGCTTGTCCTTCCAAACCGGGCCGTCGGGGAAGCTGTATTGGGCCAGTGTTTCACGGAGCATCTCATTCCCGGCGCCGGGCTTGGCGGGCGGCCAGTAGGCTCCGGCGTGGACGTCAACGGGGTCCACGAAGTGCTCGTGCAGGTGGTCCACGAACTCAATCATCCGGTCCTCCTTGGTCCCGGAAACCGCTACGTAGTCGAACATGGACAGGTGCTGCACGGCTTCGCACAAGCCCACTCCGCCAGCATGTGGGCACACCCGCACGCCGAACTTGGCCGCGAGCAGCAGGATGGCAACGTTCTCGTTGACTCCGGCCACGCGGGCGGCGTCAATCTGCAACACCTCCAGGGCCCGGGCCTGTAGCAACTGCTTGAACACCACCCGGTTCTGGACGTGCTCTCCGGTTGCTACGGGGATTGGAGCCACCGCACGCGCAATGGCCGCGTGGCCCAGGATGTCGTCCGGGCTGGTGGGTTCCTCGATCCACGCGATGTGGTACGGCGCCAGGTGCGCCATCCAGTCGATGGCATCCTGGACATCCCAGCGCTGGTTGGCGTCGACCGCAATCCTGATCTCCGGGCCAACAGCCGCACGGGCAGCTCGGACGCGCCGGATGTCATCCTCCAGTGACGCTCCCACCTTCAGCTTGATCTGGGTGAACCCGTCAGCCACGGCTTCCTTGGCCAAACGCGAAAGCTTCTCGTCGCTGTAACCCAGCCAGCCCGGCGTCGTGGTGTACGCGGGGTAACCCTCAGCGAGCAGTCGCGAGCGGCGCGCAGCCCGTCCCGGCTCTTCGGCGCGGAGTATCCTAAGGGCCTCAGCCGGGGTCAGTGCGTCCGTCAGGTACCGGAAGTCCACCAGGTTCACGAGCTCTTCGGGGCTCATCCTCGAAAGCAGCTCCCACAGCGGCATACCCGCCCTCTTGGCCTTCAGGTCCCACAGGGCATTGACCACGGCCCCGATCGCCATGTGCATGACGCCCTTCTCCGGACCCAGCCAGCGGAGCTGGGAATCGTGGGCCAAGAGTTTCCAGGTGGCGCCCATGTCAGCAAGGAGTTCCTCGACGTTGCGGCCCAGGATATGGCCTCTCAAGGCTTCAATGGCCGCCGTTTCAACCTCATTACCGCGACCGATCGTGAACACGAAACCGTGGCCCTCGTACCCGTCGGCGGCATCAGTCCGGATGATCAGGTAGGCGGCAGAGTAGTCGGGATCCGGGTTCATGGCGTCTGAGCCATCCAGTTCCAGGGAGGTGGGGAAGCGGATATCGAAAGTATCCAGTGCGGTGACGAGGCTCATGCGGCTCCTGGCTGCGCGTTAGGGGAAGTGCCACGAGCCTAAACATCCGATGTCTCAGTTGTCAACGGGTCACATTTCCGTATTATGGAGGAAAACACCACACTAGAGCTCGGATGTTAGTCCCGAACGCACGGAGGAAGCCATGACCTTGAAATTCGCCAGGCTGGGTACGGCCGGAAACGAACAACCGGCCGTCATCGCCCAGGACGCCAGCGGCACGGAGAAGTACTTCAGCCTCTTGTCACTGACCAAGGACATCGACGGCGGCTTCCTCGACGCCGATGGCATTGAACGGGCCCGCAAAGCCCTGGAATCCGGGGAACTGGAAGAAATCTCCGCCGAAGGACTGCGCATCGGAGCGCCGGTATCGCGGCCCGGATCCGTCATCGCCATCGGCCTCAACTACACCGCCCACGCTGCAGAATCAGGCGCCACCCCGCCCGAGGTTCCCGTGGTCTTCCTCAAGCCGAGCAACACCATCAGTGGCCCTTTCGACGCCGCTCCCATCCCGCCGTCGTCGGAAAAGTACGACTGGGAAGTGGAACTGGCAATCGTGATCGGCAAGGAAGCGTCCTACCTTTCCTCAGTTTCCGAGGCCGCGAACCACATTGCCGGCTACGCCGTGGCCAACGATCTTTCCGAACGCGACTACCAGATTCCGGGTGCGGCCGGGCAATGGACCAAGGGCAAGAGCCTGCCTGGCTCCACTCCCCTGGGTCCCTGGCTGGTGCCGGCCACGGACATCGAGCCTGGCAACTTGCGCCTGCAGACCCTGGTCAACGGTGAACCCCGCCAGGACTCCAACACCTCGGACATGATCTTCGATCCCGCCACGATCGTCCATCACCTCAGCCAGTACATGGTCCTGGAACCGGGCGATGTGATCATCACGGGAACCCCCGAAGGCGTCGCATTGTCCGGACGGTTCCCGTTCATCCAGCCCGGCGACGTGATCGAGCTGGAAATCGATGGCTTGGGACGCCAGCGGCAGGAGTACTACCGCGCCGTGGCAGGTGCGGCGCAGCCGGTGGCCTTCGCGAGCACCGACGCCTGAGCCGTGGCAACCACGGTGGGCAACGACTTTGAAGGCCTCGCAGCACTCGTGACCGGAGGCGCTTCGGGCATCGGGGCGGCCATCGCGGACCGCCTCGCCGCCGGGGGCGCCCAGGTCGCCGTCCTGGACCTGAACCCGGAAGCCAGCCCGCACTTCGGCGTGGAATGCAACGTGGCCGACGACGCCTCGGTGCGTGCCGCCGTCGAACGTGTAGCCCAACGGTTCGGTCGGCTGGACATCGTGATCAACAACGCCGGGATCGGCGCCCAAGGCGACATCGCCGCGAACGACGACGACGAGTGGCTGCGCGTGCTCAACATCAACGTCGTCGGAATCGCGCGTGTCAGCCGGGCCGCCCTGCCGTACCTGCGCGAGTCGCCGTCCGCCACGATCGTCAACACCTGCTCGATCGCCGCGACGGCGGGGCTCCCGCAGCGTGCGCTGTACTCGGCGTCGAAGGGTGCGGTCCTGTCCCTCACGCTCGCCATGGCGGCCGACCACGTGCGCGAAGGAATCCGCGTCAACTGCGTAAATCCGGGCACGGTAGACACGCCGTGGGTTGGACGGCTGCTGGATGCCGCTGCGGATCCTGCTGCCGAACGTGCAGCGCTGAACGCGCGCCAACCTCACGGTCGGATGGTGGATCCGCACGAGGTGGCCGGTGCCGTGGCGTACCTCGCGAGTCCGCTGTCCGGTTCGACGTCGGGAACCTCGCTGGCGGTCGACGGCGGCATGCAGGGTTTGCGGCTGCGTCCGGTTCAGTAGCCCGCGTAACGCAACGGTCCCGCAACCTCCTGTGCGTGCGGTTCGCCTATGCTCAACTCCAAGGCATCAACGGCGATCCATTTTGACCATTCAGGAGACATGGCCATGACCAACTGGCGTATCAGGGACTTCCACTCATCCGATCTGGACGGGATCCTGCATCTGTGGGAGTCACTCAAGGCCGATGGCGTGGAGCCCGTGTACGCGTTGTCCGAGGTCCTGGCGTCGTGCGAGAAAGACCACGCGGTGGTGGCGGTGCAGGGCGACCAGGTGGTGGGTGCCGCCGTCGGACGGGCCGCGCACGACCAAGGCTGGGTGGTTTTCCTGGCGACCCTCACCGAGTTCCGGGGTCGCGGCATCGGCACCTCGTTGCTGTCCGCCGTCGAAAACCGCATGGCCCCGCACGGCCTGAACAAGCTCTCCGCGCTCATGCCCGAAACCGAAACCCGGGTGGAGGCGTTCCTTGGCCGCGGCTTCGTGGTGAAGAAGAACCTGCGCTACTTCGAACGGACCATCCCCGTCCAGCGGCAGGAACTGGAACCGCTCAGCCTGCTCGGCGGACGCATCCTGGCCCGCGACCTCTGGGAGAACGTGGCCGGCATGAAGCGGGAGAAGGAACTCCTGGAACGCCGCCTGGTTCTTCCGCTGGCCGAGGCCGACCTCGCCGACGAATACGGCGTGGTGCCGCCGCGGGCCGTGGTGCTGTTCGGCCCTCCCGGCACCGGCAAAACGACGTTTGCCAAGGCCATCGCGTCCCGGTTGGAGTGGCCGTTCGTGGAAGTCTTCCCCTCCCGCCTGGCGTCCGATCCGAAGGGCCTTGCCGGTGCCTTGCGTGAGACGTTCCTGGAGATCGCCGAGCTGGAGCACGCGGTTGTGTTCATCGACGAGGTGGAGGAAATCGCCTCCCAGCGCGCCGGCGACCCGCCTTCACCGCTTCAAGGCGTCACCAACGAGCTGCTGAAAATCATCCCGGCCTTCCGTGAGCAGCCCGGACGCTTGCTGGTCTGTGCCACCAACTTCATCCGCGCCCTGGACACCGCATTCCTGCGCCACGGCCGGTTCGATTATGTCATCCCCATCGGCCTGCCGGACGTCCACGCCCGCGAAGCCATGTGGCAGCGCTTCATCCCGGCAACGGTGGTGGACGACGTGGACATCTCCTTGCTGGTTTCACGGACAGACGGCTTCTCCCCCGCGGACATCGAGTTCGCCGCCCGCAGCGCCTCACAGCGTGCCCTGGAAAAAGCGGTGTACGACGACGGTGCTGCCGCCACCAACGGCCGAAAGGGACCCGTCACGCAGGACTACCTCGACGCGATCGCGGACACCCGCACCACCGTCAGCGACGAGGTCTACCAAGAGTTCCTCGAAGACATCGACGTCCTGGGCCGGGTGTAGGCAGGAGCTCCGGCGGGTTCGCGGGAAGCCTGCTTGTTCGTCCGGAAGTTTCCGGGGGATCTCGACGCATTTCCGCGACCCCGGCGCACGCCAGTTCTCCGGCGGTAACCTTTGAGCTATGTCCACGAATCCCCTTCGCCATGCCTTGGCGCGCATGGGCGGACGCGATCCGCATGAAAAGCACCGCACCGCCACGCCTCTGGAACTGTTCTTCGACCTGACCTTCGTCATCGCCTTCAGCGTGGCTGCGGGCCAGCTGGCGCACAACGTGGCCGACGCCCACTTCGGTGCCGGCCTGCTGGGTTTCTGCTACGCCATGTTCGCCGTGATCTGGGCATGGGTGAACTTCACCTGGTTCGCCAGCGCCTATGACACCGACGACTGGGTGTTCCGCGTAGTCACCATGGTCCAGATGATCGGCGTGCTGATCCTGGCGATGGGCATTGAGCCGATGTTCCATTCGCTGCTCGAGGGCGACCACGTGAACAACGTGGCCATCCTCATCGGCTACATCGTGATGCGCCTGGCCCTGGTGTTCCAGTGGTTGCGGGCAGCCAAACAGGACCCGGAACGCCGCGAGACGTGCCTCCGCTACGCGAAGTACCTGGCCTTGGTGCAGCTTGGCTGGGTGGCAGCGCTGGTCATCGAGACGGACGTCCTCACCACGTTCCTTCTTGCCGCACCGCTGTTCATCCTGGAAATGTCCGTCCCCGGGCTTGCAGAGCGGAAGATGCGTACCCCTTGGCACGCCCACCACATTGCCGAGCGCTACGGCTTGTTGGCGATCATTGCCCTGGGCGAGTGCCTGATTGGTGCCATTGAAACCCTCCGCGCGATCGTTGCCTTGCACGGCTGGTCCCTGGAAGCAGCAGTGGTGGGGATCGGTGGAACGGGCTTGGCCTTCGGGATGTGGTGGATCTACTTCATCCTTCCTTCCGGCAAGTCACTCCATCTCCAGCGCCACCGCTCGTTCCTCTTCGGCTACGGCCACATGATCGTCTTCGCATCCATTGCCGCCACCGGCGCAGGGCTCCACGTCGCGGCCTACTTCATCGACCACGAGGCCCACATCAGCGCGGCGGTGGCCGTGGCCTGGATCGCCGTTCCCGTGGCAATCTTCAAGGTCTCGCTGACCACTCTCTATACCGCCATGCTGGGCGTGGACAAGCACGTGCTGTGGAGCACCGCCATGGTGGTAGCCGTCCTTGCCGGAAGCATCGCACTGGCCGCAGCCTCAGCCTCCGTACCGGTGTGCATGCTGGTGATGGTCGCCGCCCTGGGGATCTCCATCACCCTCGACGAACGCTTGGGCCACAAGGGCCGAGCAGCAGCGCTCCGACGCCTGGAGGCGGCAGCGGGCTGACCCTTCATTCCTCAAAGGAAAGCGTCCGCACCCCGGTCGTACCGTCGTCGTACGTCACCAGGACGTCCATGCCCTCGGACGAGGCGTTCCGCAGTTCCTCCCCGGGCAACCACAACGCGAAACGCCCCAGGGACACGGTGGCAGCGACGTCACCCTGGGTTTTGCTCTGGTAGGTCATTCCGACGACGGCGGAACCCGCCTCGCCTGCCGCCAGGGAAATGTCTCCCGCGCCCATGGTTCCCGTGCCCAATGCCATGGAGCGCAGGTCCCGCGGCCCGAGGGGAGCGGCATTGGCCGGACCGCCAATTGAGCCCATCCGTGACTTGCCAAAGAGGTGGAAGGAATCGTCGGTGATGCACAGGGCGGAGAATCCGCCCTGACCGGCAAGAACAACGGTTGTCCAGGCTCCTCGGCGTTCGGAAATGGCTACCTTGGCGGTCGCGAGGTCATCCCTGTACATCCCTCCGCCCACGTCCTTGTTGGACGCCCTGCACTGCTCGGCCACGTCATGACGTTCCTTGGCACTCATGCCGGAGGGCACGGCCGTCCAGGTCGCGAAAGCTTCGTCCCCTCCCGTCATACCCGGAAGTACCAGCAGACCGGCCGTCACCACAGCCACGGCTCCGCCCAGCACGGCCAGGCGCCGATAGGTCCGTTTCTTTGGACTGGACTGGACGTGGGCTTCCAAAGGATCCGTGGAAAGGATGCGCACCAGATCCGAGCGGGATCGGTGGGCATCGATTTGGCCTGCGTTCGCGGGGTCCAGGGATTGCAGCAGAGTGTCGGTGTCTTGGCGCGGGCTCATGGCG
Source organism: Paenarthrobacter sp. NPDC018779 (assembly GCF_044391085.1). NCBI lineage: Bacteria > Bacillati > Actinomycetota > Actinomycetes > Micrococcales > Micrococcaceae > Paenarthrobacter > Paenarthrobacter sp. NPDC018779. Next base: position 28,096 of record NZ_JBIRZS010000028.1, read on the forward strand.
TTTTTGTCCTCATCAACTCGGAAGTAAATTCCGCGGCAACCGCGGGCGAGTGCTCCATCAACAGTCGAAGTGCCCGGCGTGCCCGGCCCAGCCTCAGGCGAAAGGCAACGGGGGAAATACCCAGAACCACCCCGGCCTGTGTTGCATTGAGTCCTTCGAAGACGGCAAGACCCAGGGCTTCCTGGTGCACGGCTGACAACGAATTCCACGCCCGGCTCAGGTCAACCCTGTGCAAAACGACGTCCATGCTTTCATTTGGAGACTGCACGGCAGCTGCTACTGCCAGGCGGACTCCAAGGGCTTGACGGCGTTGGTCTCCGCGCAGCGTATTGAGCAGGATGTTCCGGGCCACTCCAAAGATCCATGCCCTCGCGTCACCATGCCCAGTGGGGACGTCCTGAAACCTCCGCCACACTGCCAGGAACGTCTCGGCAACAACGTCGTCAGCATGATCCGGGTGGGCCCTGCGCTGGACAAACTTGTGCAGGTCCTCGTACAGGGACTCATAGAGCAGGCGAAAGCTGCTCTCATGGTCCGGCGACTTCGAAGTGTGGCTCATACCCTGTACATGTCCCCCATGCGTTCAAGTGTGTCGCATGGGTTCGTGCTGTGTGGCCCGCTTTGCGTGCTTCAAGGCCCTCTTGGGGCGTAGAGCGGGCCCCGCAACGCTGTTAGTCCTGCACGGCGCGAGCGGCGATAGCTACCGTGAGCGCGCGCGGCAAGCGCTGGGCGAATCCAGCGGCCACACGGTTGGCCCAGCCGGACACCACGCTGGCGGGAGTCGCCTTGCCGCCAAGGGCCTTCAGCGCGGTCTCGACAACTTGTTCGGACGTCTGCATGACGCCGACAGCGGCGGATTCACTGCCCAGGACGTCGAAGAACTCCGTACGGGTGGCTCCAGGGCAAAGAGCCAGGACGCGGAGGTCCGAGTCCTTGGTCTCGTGGGCCACGGCCTCCGTGAAACTCAGGACGAACGCCTTGGTTGCGCCGTAAACGGCCATGCCCGGGATCGGCTGGAAAGCCGCCGTGCTGGCAACATTCACCAAGGCTCCCCTGCCGGACGCCAGCAGTCCGGGGAGGAAGGCGCGCGTGATGTCCACCAAGGCGGACACATTCAGGGCGATCTCCGAGGCGACAACGTCAGCGTCCTCTTCCACGAACGGCCCCCGCGTTCCAAAGCCTGCGTTGTTGACCAACGTGTCCACGGCGATCCCGCGGCCGGAAAGTTCGTCCTTCAAGGCGCGGCCCGCGCCGGCATGGCCCAGGTCCATGGGAAGCACCGTGATGGTCACGCCGTGCTTGGCGCGAAGGTCCCGCGCCAGCTCTTCCAAACGTTCGGCCCGCCGGGCCACGAGAACCAGGTTGGCGCCGCGGGCAGCGAACCGGGAGGCAAACTCGGCTCCAAGGCCAGAGCTTGCGCCGGTGATCAGTGCGGTAGTGCCGGTGTACGTCATGGTCATGGCAATTCCATCCTTATGAGCTAGAGCGACCAAGTAGTCAATGCCAACATCGTAGGCAGTGCCTACATTGTTGTCAATGACTACTTTCCGGCTAAACTGGTCACATGACGGACCAGCCCTACCACCACGGCAAACTGCGTGAAGCACTCTTGGAACGCGCCATGGAGACGCTGGAGACCTCTGGGGTTGAGGGTCTCTCGCTCCGGCAGTTGGCCCGTGACCTAAACGTCAGCCATGCCGCCCCCGCCAAACACTTCCGGGACAAGCAGGCTTTGATCGACGCGCTGGCCTTGGCGGGTTTCGGCATCATGAACCAGCGCATCCGCGACGCATCCCAAGCCCCGGAGAGTCTTCAGGGAAGGTTTGTGGGCGTCGCGAAAGCCTACGTCGATTTCGCGCTGACCCGCCCCGCCCTGTTGTCCGTCATGTACTCAACCAAGCACCAATCCGACTCCACGGACGAACTCCGCAGCATCGGCGAACAGGGCATGCTGGTGGCCCTCGCACTCATCAGCGAAGGCCAGGATTCCGGAGCGCTGGCACAGGGCGACCCCGGAACCCTCGCCATGGTCTGCTTCTCCGGCCTCCACGGCACAGCGATGCTGGCAGCAGGCAAACATCTGGAGGGCACCAGCACCGAGGCAATCGCCAAAGCCGTGACGGATACGCTCTGGGCAGGCATGGCCGCCGGAGTTCCCGCAGCCCAGGCTGAGGAAGCAGCCAAGAGCTAGCGAACGCCTTTGCTGGAACTAGAGCTCCGCGATGGCCTGGCGCACCGCGGAACTGAGCTGCAGGTTCCGGCAGCCAACTCCCCCGGGTTCGGCTTGCTGCGGCACGTAACCAAAGCCCAACTCGTAAGCCGGGTCCGCGTAGCCCAAGGAGGCACTTGCGCCATCGTGTCCGAAGGCCCGGTAGCTGCCAAACGGCATCCGACTGTGCGACTTCATGAAAGCCGTGGCAAAGCAGCCGGTTTCGCCGAACACCCGGTCGATGCCAAAGACCGTTCGGCGGAGACAACACGGATGGTCTCTTCCGTCAGCAAAGGTCCGACGGCGGCCTGTCCGCCATTCGTTGAAGTGTCGGCCAACCCTGTCAGGGCCAGTGCGTAGATCCGCGCCATCCCGTCGGCACTGGCAACTCCCGCTGCCGAACACAAGCCCGCGGCCCGGACTTCAGGAATATTGGGCAGGTCAAGGATGTCGCCCACGGTTGCGTTCGTTGTCAGCCCAAAGTGGCTGGCAGGGTCAACCCATGGCCACGAGGGATCGACAGCCCACCGGAACGGCGCAAACCGTGGCTCTTCCTCTGCGGGCAAACCGAGGTAGAAATGTGCGCCGGCCACGGACCTGATGCGTTGTTCGAACACCTGCTGGAGCGTCGAGCCCGTGATGCGGCGGCACAACTCTTCCATGAAGATGCCAATGGTCAGCGCGTGGTAGCCGAAAGCGGCCCCCGGCTTCCAGAGCGGGGGAAGCTTCGCGAGCTTGGCGGCGGCCAGCTCCGAGTTATTGACCTCCTCGAGGGTCAGCCCACCGTCAACGCCCAACAGTCCCGCTTGGTGCGACAGCAGTTGCGCCACGGTAATGGACGCTTTGCCTTCGACCCCGAACTCCGGCCAGTACTTGACCACCTCCGCGTCGAGATCCAGGACACCGTCTTGAACCAGCAAGGCGATGACCAGCCCGGCCATCCCCTTCGAGCAGGAGAAAACGCCCGTCACCGAATCGGCGCGGATATGCGGACCGCCGCTCAGGTCCAGGACCTTGACGCCGCGATGGTAGGCCGCCACTTGCGCAGAGTATCCAGGGCCTTGTTCAAGGAAGCTCTCGAAGAGGGCTGCGACGGATTCGAAACCTGGGGCGATCACCGATGAATGCATCAAGCCAGCCTAGCCGGACGGTGTACCCGCCTTGGGAGTTATCCACACCCAGGGATCCCGCGGCAGCCCTGCCGGATGGAACGCCGCCAAGGCGGTTTCCAGGCTCCCAACGGGCAATCCCAGCGACTGGAGAATGATGTCCCGCACGGTGGCGGCGGGAATTCCGACGGCGGCAAGGTCGCCCAGCGTTACGGCGCCGTCGCGCTTTGCCAGCCGCGCGCCGTCGTGATTAACCACCAGGGGAACGTGCGCATATTCCGGGACCGGCAAGCCCAACAGCGTCGCCAGGTACGCCTGCCGGGGAGTGGAGGGCAGGAGGTCGTCGCCGCGCACCACCTGGTCGATTCCCTGCGCGGCATCGTCCACCACCGCTGCCAGGTTGTACGCGGTGACGCCGTCGTTCCTGCGCAGCACAAAGTCGTCCACCACGCCTGTATAGTTCCCCTGCAACTGGTCCTCCACAGCCCACTCACTGACGTCGGCGCGTAACCGGATGGATGCCGGCCGGGACGCCCTGCGGATCTCCCGTTCCGCCTCGGACAAACGCCGGCACGTCCCTGGGTAGGCGCCCTGCGGTGCGTGCGGAGCGGATGGCGCCTCCTGGATCTCGCGACGCGTACAGAAACACTCGTAGGTGCGGCCTTCCGCGGTGAGGCTATCGATCGCTGCCGCATAAAGCCGGGTCCGCTCCGTCTGGCGAACGACGGCGGCATCCCACGTCACGCCCACAGCGTGCAGATCGCGGAGCTGCTCCGCCTCCGCGCCGGACCGTGCGCGGTCCAGGTCCTCGACGCGAAGCAGGAAGTTCCTCCCGGTGGACCTGGCGAAGAGCCAGGCGAGGATGGCTGTCCGCAGGTTGCCTACGTGGAGTTCGCCCGACGGGCTGGGGGCAAAGCGTCCTGCGGAAGTCATGGCCCAAGCCTATGCGGCCGTCCACGTGACGAGGGAACACAAGAGCCCCTCAGCTACCGCAACGATCCGGTGGCTCAGGGGCTCTTACTGTGCTGCCCGCGGGGCGGGCGAGTGCGGAATGACAATGCGTGAACAAGAGTCAATCAGCGGCTGCTTCCTTGCGGGAAGTCGTGGCGGACGCTCGGGAGGTGTTCCAAGAGCCCGGTGCCTGCAGGTTCCGGCGGTAGCCTTGCCCTGCTTCGTTGCCACTATTTCAGCAGCGGGCATACAGTTGGTGCAACAGACTTGATCTCAATTGATCGATCTGACCAGTCTGGAAACAAATCACCGGCAGGAAGTAGTCACATTGCAGGAACTGGACGCCACCGACCGTCGAATCATCGCTGCACTGGACGAGGATCCGCGGGTTCCCATCATGGTCCTGGCGCAGAAGCTCCACCTCGCGAGGGGAACTGTCCAGTCCCGATTGGAACGCATGGCCGCATCCGGTGCCCTGCGGGCCAACAGCAGCCGCGTCCTGCCTACGGCGCTTGGCCGCGGCGTGGCTGCTGCCGTCAGTGCCGAACTGGACCAAAGCCACCTCAACGAGGCCATCGCCGCGCTCAGGGAAATCCCGGAAGTCCTGGAGTGCCATGCGCCCGCCGGCGACACGGACCTCATCATTCGCGTGGTGGCGAAAAGCCCGGATGACCTCTACCGCGTTTCCGAGGAGATCAGGCTCTGCCCGGGCATCGTCAGGACATCCACCAGCATGTTCCTCCGCGAGGTCATCCCCTACCGGACCACGGGGCTGTTGAGGGAAAGTGCGGACTAGGCACCTTCCATTACGCACATAGGGCAGGACTCCCCATGGGCGGGCCCTCGGGGCACACCTAGGATGGTTGCATTCGACCACATCATTTGGGGGGAAGCATGGCGGGCAATTTCTACGGCGCGGACGTCGCTCAGTTGCGGCAACTGGCCCAGGACCTTGCACGCAGCGCGGACCGCTTGACGCAGTTGGGCCAACAGCTCAGCGGCTCCATCTCCAACAGTCCTTGGCGTGGAGCCGACGCCGACAGGTTCCGCCATGACTGGACCGGCTCGCATCTTAGGGCTTTGCAGCACGCGGCTTCCGGAATCGAGTCCGCGTCCCAGAGCCTGCGTAAGAACGCCCAGGAACAGGAGACGGCGAGCGGCGCGTCCGGCGCGGGACCGGGCGGTTCGGGCGGCGGGAGTGCCCCCGCGGGCGGAACGGCCCAGGACCTCACGGACCTTCTGAACGGCATGACGCCAGACGAACGCGCGGCTTACCTGCGCAGTGAAGAATTCAAGCAATGGGCGCTTGAGCACCCGGAGGAAGCCAAGGCTGCCATGGATGCAGCGGCCGACTCCGGGTTGATCGAAAAGAAGTCCCCGGAGTACGCGCAATTCCTTAGCGACTACTGGAACCAGCAGGCCATGCGGGAAATGGGCATTGATCCGTCCACGTGGGATACCAGCAAGGGCACCGAGTACAACTGGGAGACCATCAAAAAGGTCTACGAATTCTATGGCCAGGCCTTCCTGTCCAACCCGGATCTGCAGTGGGCCGGGATGGCCAACATGATCGGGCCGTCTTTCGCGGGTGGCTTCCGCGACATGGCCATGCTGCGTGATATTGCGCGGCAGATCGCCGACAATCCGGCCTCGGACGTTCCCATCCCTGTGCTCGACCAGATCGAACAACTGGCCAATATGACCGACGACGAGATCAAGTTCTACGAGACCTCCATGCTGGACATGAACAAGGAGATCTTCCTCGACCAGGCACGGCAGCACCAGGCCTACATGAACGGTGGGATCGACGAGATCAACAGGCTGCGGGACTCCGGCGCCATCGACCCCGGCACCGCCGAAGCCTGGGCCCAGATCGATTCCGGTGATCCTGCGCAGATCAAGGAAGGCAACACGGCACTGCTCTACCGCGAGCAAAACGAAATCATCGCGGACGATTACACCAATATGCAGAACCGCCCCGGCGGCGAAGCCGTCACGTACATGGTTACCCTGGCTGGCGAACCCTCCATTCCCGGCGCCAAGAGCTACCCCGAGGTCTTCCCTTACAAGTTCAGCGTGGAGAGCCCCGGACCGGAGAACATCCCGTTCACTAACTGGGACAACCCAACGCAGTTCCGGACGGATTTCACCACAGGATTCCCGGACGGGAACATCGCCGATGCTGATTCGCGCTGGGCCCTCATCAAGCAGGACACCCTGCCCGCGTACCAGGATCTCCTGGCCAACGATCCGCAGGGTGCCAGAGACATCATCGGTTCCGACTTCAATGACCGCGTTGAGCAATACAGGCCCACCAACAACATTCCCGGAATCATGAACCGGTTCCTCGACGGCTTCGACGCCGAGGTGCACCAATGAGCCGTACCCAACGCAGTGCAGGCGCGTGGGGGCGGAGGGTTACCGCCGTTCTCGCCATTGGCCTGGCCGCCCTTACTGCGAGCGGATGCCGGATAACGCCTACCCCCGCGGCCAGTTCGTCTTCATCCACACCATCCCAAGGGAGCACAGTGATCACCTCGGAATTCTCCACGCTGGATGCATCAGGCGTCGAACAGATCAAAGCCGATGGCCGGGCGCGCCTGGACATGAGCAGCGGCTCACTTCAGAAGTCTGCCGTCAGGGTGGACGACGCCAGCTACGGCCCGGAGATCAACACCCAAGGTTCCGGAAAGATCCAACTCAGCATCGTTGGACCCACCGGAGAAGTCACCGGCCAAACGGACCGGATCCGGTTCAAGACCACTGACGCCCGCCCGGACTTCAGTGAGGTGACATACTTCCTCACCGCCGACTCCCCCGAGGACCTCTTCGTCCAGATCAGGGAGGGCGTGGAAAAGTACGGCATCGACTCCGCTGACGCCGAACGCTGGATCACTTCCGCGGGCCAGGACGCGGCCGGGACAAGTGACTACTCGCTGACCTCCGGCACCAGCACTGGCCTCAGCGTGAATTACGACATCCGGTTCGACGGCTCCAAGGACACCCAGGTCATCATTGTGCACGTGAGCCCCAGCACCTGATCCCCTGATGCCCGCTTCAATAGCAAGACCCTAGACCGGTGGGCCGATGTTGGTCTTCAGGTTCTTCATCACCAGCGTGGAGGTCAGCCGCTCCACAGCCGGCAGCGCCGCGAGTTCGTCGTCGTAGAAGCGCTGATACGCCGGCAGGTCAGCCGCAATGACTTTGAGCAGATAATCCGGCGACCCGAAGAGGCGTTGGGCCTCAACGATGTTGCTGCTGGCCGTCACCCTGGCCTCGAAGGCTGCCATGGTTGCCCGGTCCGCGCGCTGCAGGGTCACGAACACGATCGCTTCGAAACCGAGCCCCACGGCCGCCGGGTCGATGTCCGCGCGGTACCCACGGATCACCCCGGACTGCTCGAGATCCCGGAGCCGACGATGACACGGAGCGACGGTAAGTCCCACCTTGGAAGCCAGCGCCGTGGCAGTGATTCGGCCGTCTTCTTTGAGGTGCCGCAAAATAGTTCTATCAATTCCGTCAATCACGCAAAAATCTTACCGACCAGCCCTGCTGGAAAGCGAAATTAGCGAACACTTATCGACGCGTTTTCCCTAGAGTTTTCCTACCCGCACACCCCGGAAGGAAAACCAGTGAATCCGCAGCTCTTCGTCGCCTTCCTGCTGGTATCGGTCAGTCTGGCCTGCACCCCCGGGGTCGACTGGGCGTACTCGATTTCAGCCGGCCTCCGCCAGCGCAGTTTCGTTCCCGCGGTGGCAGGACTGTGCAGCGGCTACGTGGTCCATACACTGCTGATGGCTGCCGGCCTCGCTGCCCTCCTCGCCGGCATTCCAGGCCTTCTTGGCTGGCTCACGATCGCCGGAGCCGCCTACCTGCTGTGGCTCGGCGTCGGAACCATCCGCTCCTGGCGAGGTGCGAGCTTCAGTGCGGAAGCCGGCGTCGTGCCTTCCCGGACGCAACTCCGCACTTTCCTGACGGGCATGGGCACCAGCGGCATCAACCCCAAAGGGCTCCTGTTCTTCGTAGCGCTGGTTCCCCAATTCGTCAGCCCGGACGCGGCGCTGCCTGTGCCCGTACAGTCGGGCGTGCTTGGCCTGACCTTCGTGGCCCTGGCAGGCCTGGTGTACACGGTGGTTGCCCTGGCCTCGCGGCGGCTGCTGGCATCCAGGCCTGGTGCTGCGCGCGTGGTCACGCTGACCAGCGGCATCATCATGGTGGGACTGGGAGCCGTGCTGCTGTCGGAACAGGTCCTGCCGCTGCTGGGCCAGGTGCACCTCTAGGAAGCGAGCATCTCGTCCAGGCGCTCGTATCCTTCCACCACACCGTAATTCATGCCGGTGGCGAGGGCCATGTCCCGGGCTTCAACCGAGGGGTAGACCTCGTGGACCACAATCCTGGTCCGGCCATCGGTTTCCTCGAAGGTGGTGGTGCTGATGCCCACCTGGTCCGGGGCGCCGTCGAACTCGAAGGTCATGATGATCAGCGCTTCAGGGTCCACTTTGTGGAAAACGCCACGGAAGCCGAACATGGCGTTCTCATCGCCGCTCTCGTAGTGCCAGCTTCCACCCGTTGTGGCGTTGTACTCGGTGACGTTCAGCTTGGCAGTGCGCGGGCCCAGCCATTTGGCCAGGAGGTCCGGATCCACGTGAGCCTTGAAGACGGCGCTGAGCGGGGCGTCGAACTCGCGAATGGTGTCAACGAACGGAACGCCGTCGTCGGCGGTGATGGTTGTTGGATTGCTCATGTCAGTTCTTCTTTCCATTACCTGCGGCCCCTGCGGGGCCAGTGTTGTTGGCGGGGTCGGCCAGGAGTTCGTCGAGCAACCGGAAGCGTTGCTCAGCGATCAGCCTGTAGCGGTCAATCCAGGCCGTCAGCCGCTCGAGGGCCTCTGCATCCAAATGGACGGGCCTGCGTTGGGCGTCACGGGAGCGCGTCACCAGTCCGGCGTGCTCCAGGACCTGGATATGTTTGGAAACTGCCTGCTTGCTGATTTCGAAGGGCTCGGCCAGCTCGTTGACGGTGGCATCGCCGCGGGAAAGCCGGGCGACGATGTCCCTTCGGACGGGATCAGCCAGCGCCATGAACGCTTTGTCCAGAGCATCCTGATCCATGAGTGGTTCTGCCTTTCGTAATCAACCAAATGCTTTATCAACCATTTGGTTGATTACAAGATTACGCCTCGTCCCCGCCAACCACAATGGGCCTATTCGCCGCCGAGCTGCCTGAAATCGTTCTCCCACAGACGGCGCATCTCTGCGTCCTTCCGGATCACTTCAAGCGTCTCCAACTCCGCCGGCTGTGCGGGACGCCGCGAGCGCGGAGTCAGGGACATCCGCCCTTGGTCCAGGGCCAGAAGCGCCCGGTCCGTCAGGGCATCCTGGCGCAGGGAAAGGCTGGTCTTCTTCCGCCTCAGGACCTCTTTCAACGCCGCCTGCGCCGAATCGAAGTCTCCGCGTGCCCTCTGGGCCCGCGCCCGGATCAGCAGCAGCGCGGCGGACAGATCGTCCGTATTGAGAAGGCCGTTGGTCCAAACCACCACATCGCGGTGCCGTTCGAGGGCCAGCGCGGCTGTGCACCGCGCCAACGCGGAAGGCAACGACGGCGGCAAACCCACCACGGCTTCCAGGGCGGCCTCCATCATGCCCATTTCCCGCAGCGAGTGGGACAGCGCCAGGAACACGGATTCTTCGCTGAACAGCACTGGAACCTCAACGCGCTCGGCGACTTCAACCCGGGTGACCACCTGCCCAAGGTACTGGGCCGAGAACTGGCTGGCGTCGTCGTCGATCCTTGTCGCCAAGCCGCGCTGCAGCAATTCCGAGGCCCGCAGGTGGCCGCCGTGCTTGTACACGAGCAAGCCCGCCATGACGTAGCAAAGCCCGGCCCAGCCAGGAAACTCGCGGGCCAGGGCAAGGAGCCTCTCCGGTTCCGTGGACGTGAAGACGGCATCATGCAGGACTTTGGCCTGCCTGCTGGAGAGGAATTTCAAACGCGGAACATCGCCGGCAACCGAAAGCCGCGCGGCACCGCGACCACCCAGGACGCCGGAAACCGCACCACCCAAACCGTCCGTGAGCCCTTTGACCGGCGTACGGATCCGCCCCTCCCGGAACGGGGTCAGGTCACGGGAATCATGAAAGATCGAGGCGAATCCACCGCTGGGACCGTGAGTCATGAACCCATGCTATCGGGCGCTGAACTGGCCGTATCCCCTGCTATCAGGGGCATTTCAGGAGTATTATGGCGGCGTCGGCAAGGTTTTCCGACACCCCTTGCCGCGGGCCGGTTCTCCATGAGAAGAGCCGGATAACAGCGTGAAAGGGAGGACTTATGACCACCGCTTCGCACCCAGCACACCACCATGCGATGGGTTTAACGCTTCACAACACAGCCATGGGCGTTGGCATTGTGTTTCTGCTGGTGGGCGTCCTGGGCTTCATCCCGGGTATCACCACCAATTACGGCGCCATGACCTTCGCAGGACATGATTCCGGCGCCATGCTGCTTGGAGTTTTCCAAGTGTCCATACTCCACAACATTGTCCATTTGCTGTTTGGCGCGGCCGGCTTGGCCATGGCAAGGACGGGCCGCATGGCCCGCCTGTTCCTCTTGGGCGGCGGTGCCGTTTACTTGGTCCTTTGGATCTACGGCCTGGTCATCAATCAGGAAACCGGCGCCAACTTTGTTCCGTTCAACACCGCTGACAACTGGCTGCACTTCATTCTTGGCGTAGCCATGATTGGCCTGGGTGTTTGGCTGGGCAGGGACGCAATGGATGAGACCACGTCCCGGAAGGCCACAATGTAGGCCTTTCGCACGTTCGGTATTAACCACGACGGCGGCCGCTCCCCTTGCGGGGACGGCCGCCGCTTCTGTGCTTATCGCCCAGCAGGCGCGGGAGTGACGTTCGTGAACACGTTGCCGGTGGAGTAGCCGTCCAACCGCCAAGGATTCGCACCATTGCGGACGCTCTGGAAGGAGACGCCGTCAAAGGTGGAATCCGTGAGGCCCTTGATGTTGGTGGGATTCACGTTCCGGAAAACGACGCCTTCGAAGGTGAACGCGCCCAGCGTCGCCGTGCCTTGCCCCAGGGTCGGGCCGGCCTGGATATCGATCACCGGTTTGCTGTCCGAAACCGCCATTCCACACGTGGGCGAGTTGTTTCCGTCAACAGAAACATTCTTGATGGTGACGTTCCTGAACGTGGCGGAGTCAGCGGCAACGTAACCGGACGGCGATTGGTTGTAGCTGAGCGACATGATGAAGGCACTGCTGCCCATGCAGGCCATGGCCGTGTCCCGGAAGAGGAAGTCCCTGCCGCCACCTGCCATGTCCGAGGTGCTCTTCATGCGGAGGCCGCCGGTTTCCACTTTGTACATGACGTTGTCTTCCGCGAGCACCCGTTGGACCCACGCCGCCGTGTTGGAACCTACCGCGACGCCGCCGTGGCCCATGCGCATGTAGTTGTTGAAGATCCAGACGTCCTCGCTTGGCCGTCCTTGGGCTCCGTACTTGCCCTGGCCCGCCGCAAAGTTGACTTGGTCATCACCGGTGTCGAAGAAATTGTTCAGCACCATGCCGTTGCTGGTGCCGCCGAACTCCAGGCCGTCGCCGTTGTTGGTGTTGTAGGTGGTGTGCCGCATGGCATTGACGGTGGTGTTACGGCTGTCCAGGATCATCACGCCGTGGAATGCCGGATTGTCCGCGGTGATGCCCTCGAGGTACAGATTTTCCACGCCCATGAAGGTCATCAGGCTTGAGCGGTACTGCCCATAGAACACCGAATCATCCGGCGATTCAGGCGGGTTGATCGCGCCGGTGAGGAACTCGGGATGTTCCTTGGCGTTGCGGAACTGCGCGGCCGCCAACACGCCGTCGTCCAGGACCTTCCCGGCTGAACTTGCCACGTACTGCGGAAGGGTGTTGCCCGCCTCGTCGGTAATGGATCCTTCGGTTGTCCGCTTCCACCCGTTGCCGTCCACCACGCCTTGACCCGTTACGCGGACGTTCCTGGCAACGTTTCCCGGCTCACGGCCTTCGGCTGACCGGCCGTTGTCCCACGGCAACACGTTGATGAGCGACGGCGGCCTCCGGTAGTTCCGGTATTCGGCCTCGGTTGGGAGCGGGTCGGGAACCGGGTAGAGGTAGTAGCCCTTGTCCAACGGGTAGTCCGCGGGATCGTCGGAGCCGAGCAGTCGGGCACCTTCTTCAAGTTCCAGCGTCATGTCCGAGTGCAGGAAGATGGCGCCGGTCTTGAACGTGCCGGCAGGGACAACCACCGTGCAGCCGGGGGTCCGGCAGGTATCGATCGCCTTTTGGATCTGCTTGGTATTCAAGGTTTGTCCATCACCCACCGCTTTGTACGCGGGCTGGGTAATGGTGACCCTGTGGCGAGCAGGGGTGGTTGTCACGGTGATGGGGCCGCTCGCAGCGGACTCCGTTCCGTCCGCCCTGATGGCCGTGACGCTGAACTGGTAGGAGGTCTTTGGAGCCAGCCCCGTCACGGTGAAGTTGTGGGCGACCGTGCGGACATGGAAGCCATCCTTGTCTGCGGCGCGGAAGGCATCGACATACTCCTGGGCAGGCGAATGGCTCCGGGCGTTCTCCTCCGCTGTCCCCAGGGGCTGCCCGTTCATATAGACGCGGTAGTCCACCACATCGTCATAGCTGCCCGGTTTGTTCCAGACGAGGACGGTCTTGTCCTCCTCCGTGGCCTGAGCCGGAACACAAAGATTCTGCGGGGAAGTGCCTGCACCCGGAGTGAGTTGTACGCTGCTGCTGGAGCAGGCTGGGCTGTCAGCCGCGCCGGGCTTACTACCCAGCGCGGCGGTCCCCGGCGAGGCTGTGGCTGGTGCCGCCAGAGTCGCCAGCCCCAACGCCGCAGCCAAGGCGGCCGCTGCCAGCCCGGGCTTGGGCTGCTTCTTACGGAATGTCTGCATGGATGATCCTTCCCGGGCACAACGATGTGACCCAGTCCTGGAGCGCACGGGCACTCCGGCAATGGATAAACAGGGTAAGAAAACGTTTTCTCACAACACCCTAGGAAGGAAGGTGGGTCAGGTCAAGCCTGCACACGCGCCTCGAAGTGGCAATTGATAGCGACACTTTCGGCTCTGGGATGTCAGTGCTCGGCGTCGCTCCACGTCGATTCAGACCTGCGGGCGTCCACCCAAGCGCGTGGTGACCTTGGCGGCTGCTTCAAGGCATGCTTCGCCGAGGCTGTTGAGGGTGTCCTGCGAAACGCGGAATTTCGGTGCCGGAATGAGCACCGCCGCAACAATGTGGCCGCGATGGTCGTAGACGGGAGAGGCAACACCGACTTCCTCGATGGAGGTCTCCCCGAAGTTGACGGCCCAACCGCGCGTGCCGGCTTCTCCGAGCCGCTGCAGGTAGGCGTCGATGGAAGCATCATCCATGCCCGGCAGCGTGATCGATCCGCTGCGGAGCAGGCCACGGACCCGCTCCGCATCCTCCGCGGCAAGGAAAACCTGGACGGACGAGCTCAGTGCCTCGCTGTACCGGGCCCCCAGCGGCGCAAGGTGTTTGACCTGGTGGCGGCTGGGGATCTGTTCCACGCACATGGACTCGACGCCGTTCCACACCATGAGGGCGCTGGTCTCACCGGTTCGTTCGGTCAGCTCGCGCAAAACGGGGTACGCGACGCGGCGCTCTTCGAGTTCCGCCAGGAGCGGGCCCGCCATAGCGATCATCCCCAGCCCCAAGCGGAACCGGCGCGAATCGACGTCGCGCTCCACCAAACCTTCTTGCTCCAAAGTGGCCAGCATCCGCGAAACGGTGCTCTTGTGAAGGCCAATCCGGCCTGCGATTTCGGTGACGCCCAGCAATGGTTCGTCGGCACTGAAGCTCTTCAGCACCGCTACGGCGTTCACGATGACCGAGGCACCTTTGCCTTCGCCGTTGTTGTTGCTGCTGTCAGGAGTCGCGCTGGATTCCGTGGGAGTCATGGATTCACTATATTTCGCTGCCGATGGTCCGCCGGTCGCGGCGTGGGTCGGCGGACACTGTGCACCGTGTCCGCCGACCCGTCACGCTAGGCTCCGACGATGTTGTACTCGGGGCCGAACGGGAACTTGGTGATGTTCTCCGCGCCGTCTTCGCCCACAACCAGGATGTCGTGCTCGCGGTAGCCACCGGCACCCGGCTGCCCGTCCAGTACCGTGATCATTGGCTCCATGGACACCACCATGCCCGGTTCCAGCACGGTATCGATGTCCTCCCGCAACTCCAGCCCGGCTTCCCGGCCGTAGTAGTGGCTGAGCACGCCGAACGAGTGGCCGTAGCCGAAGGTCCGGTTCGCGAGGAGGCCGTGGCTGACGTAGATTTCGTTCAGCTCGGCGGCGATATCCTTGCAGGCAGCTCCGGGCTTGATGAGTTCCAGGCCGCGCTTGTGGACCTCCACGTTGATGTTCCACAGTTCCAGCGATCGGGCATCGGGTTCGCCGTAGAACAGGGTGCGCTCGAGGGCAGTGTAGTAGCCGCTGGTCATGGGGAAGCAGTTCAGGGACAGGATGTCGTGCTCCTGGATCTTCCGGGTGGTGGCCCAGTTGTGTGCGCCGTCGGTGTTGATGCCGGACTGGAACCACACCCATGTGTCCCGGATTTCGGAGTCCGGGAAGGTCCGCGCAATCTCGTGGACCATGGCTTCGGTACCGATCAGCGCAACCTCGTACTCGGTGATTCCGGCCGTGATCGCGTTTCGGATGGCCTCGCCGCCGAGGTCGCCGATGCGGGCGCCGTGCTTGATAACGGCGATTTCCTCGGCCGACTTGATCATGCGCTGGCGCATTGCCGCCTGGGCCACATCAACCAGCGCGGCGTCGGCGAAGGCAGCCTGGATCTTGTTGCGGTTGTCGAGCGGCAGCGAGTCATCTTCGACGCCGATGCGTCGCGGCTTGATGCCGCGGGTGCGAAGGACTTCCTGGATGGCGTGGATGTAGTTGTCCCGACGCCAGTCCGTGTACACCAGGTTCTCGCCGTAGCTGCGGCGCCAAGGCATCCCGGCGTCGATATTTGCTGTGATGGTGACCGTGTCATCCTTGGTGACCACCATGCCGTAGGAACGGCCGAAATAGGTGAAGAGGAAGTCGGAGTAGTACTTGATGGAGTGGTAGCTGGTGAGGACCACGGCGTCGAGGTCCTTTTCCGCCATGATGTTGCGGAGGCCGGCGAGGCGACGCTCGAACTCGGAGTCGGAGAACGTCAGCGAAACCTTGTCGCCGTTGTTGAGGACCTTGAGGCGCTCCAGTTTGGCGACGTCGTTGACAGCCTGGTCTTGGGTGATGGTCATGGGTGTTCCTTTCAATGGGTGGTGTTGGTTCAGTCCTGCTGCAGGGGCTTCTTGGAAGTTTCCGCGGCAAAGAGGACTGCGATCAGGGAAACAATGGAGGCGGCTACGAGGTACCAGCCGGGAGCCAACTGGTTGTGGGTCATGCCGATCAGGAGGGTCGCCATGAACGGGGCGGTGCCGCCGAACAGGGCATTCGAAAGGTTGAAGCTGACCGCGAAGCCGGTGTAACGGACTTTCGTGGGGAACAGTTCGGCGAGGAAGCTGGGCAGGGTGCCGTCGTTGAGGGTCAGCATGCCGCCCAACAGGATCTGCACCAGCACGATCACCAGGAAGTTCCGGGTATCCAGCAGCATGAATGCCGGCACGGTCAGCACCACGAAGAGTATGGACGCCGTGAGGAGCATCCGCTTCCGGCCGAACTTGTCCGACGCGATCCCCGTCAGGAAGATGAACCCGATGTAGCTTGCCAGCGCGATGGTCGTGGCCAGGAAGGACTCCGTAGCGCCGAAGCCCAGCTCCTCTGACAGGTACGTGGGCATGTAGCTGAGGATCACGTAGAAACCCACGGCGTTCAGCAGCACGGCGCCTGTGGCGATGATCAGTTGCCTCTTGTAGAGCCGGAACATTGCGAACGCGGGCGCCTTCACGGCGTGGTCCTGCTCGGCGAGCTCGCGGAATGCCGGAGTGTCCTCAAGCTTGGTCCGGATGTACCTGCCAATCAGGCCCATCGGAGCCGCAAGCAGGAACGGCAAGCGCCAGCCCCACTCATTGAGCTGCTCCGGCGTCATGGCTGAACTCAGCAGGGCGGCCAGCAAGGAACCCAGCAGCAGTCCCGCTGCGGTACTGGCAGGCACGACGGCGGCATACAGTCCGCGCCGATGTGCCGGCGCGTACTCCACCAGGAAGGCGGATGCCCCGGCATACTCGCCCGCTGCGGAGAAGCCTTGGACCACCCTTACCAGCAGGAGCAGGATGGGGGCCATCACGCCGATGGTGGCGTAGCCGGGGATCAAGGCGATGCAGAAAGTAGCCACGGACATCAGCAGGATTGAGAGGCTCAATGCCTGCTTGCGGCCAAGCCTGTCTCCGATATGGCCCCAGATGAATCCGCCGAGGGGCCGCACGAAGAAGGAGATGGCGAAAACGCCAAACGTGGCCAGCAGTGCGGTCTGACGGTCGGATTCCGGGAAGAAGACCGTGGAGATGATGCCGGCGAGGTAGCCGTAGACGGCGTAGTCGAACCATTCGACGAAGTTGCCGATGAAGCTCGCAGTGACCACTCGTCGTCGAGTGTCTTTGCTGACCGTGTGGTTGGTTGTGGTCTCGGAGCCGGGAGCGGTCGTTTGCCCGGCTGCCACAGAGGATTCATTGCTCATGTGTCCACCAAAATCATTTGGGTTGCATCCAACGCAACGCTGTTGCACCAGATTATGTGTGAGCGGCGCCACGGTCAAGGGGCTATTTCTCGGTATCTTATTTGAGAGCGAACGCTTCCAAGCGCGCAGGTTGGGAGCAGCGCTGTCAGTGCATCCAAACGGAATTTATTTCACTGAACCCAACTCAGTTGCAAAACAGACGCTCTCTCACCTAACCGCCCATATACCCGAACGCTCTCTCACCTAACCGCCCACATACCCGAACGCTCTCTCACCTAACCGCCCACATACCCGAACGCTCTCTCACCGAACACCCCCGCCCGCCGAACGCTCTCTCACCTAACCGCCCACATAGCCAAACGCTCTCTCACCGAACACCCCCGCCCGCCAAACGCTCTCTCGCCGGCACGAAGAACACTCGACGCCGGCACCCAGGTCTGGTGCCGACGTCGTACGTCAGGGGCCAACCAGGGTCTGTCCGATAAACGGTGTGTGGGTTCCGGCGGTTTTCATTAGTTGGTGGTTCTTTCGAATCGTCCGGCGAACGTGATGGCGAACGCGTT
>NZ_JBIRZS010000029.1:0-41518 GCF_044391085.1 Paenarthrobacter sp. NPDC018779
TGGGCAGATCTGTTGGCCATCACCGGGCAGTTTTACTGGCCACCAGCGGGCACATCAACTGGCCGCCCGTGGGCAGAAACCAATGGCCATTGACAGTCACGGTTTCTTCAGTCGGGAAGACGCCAGAGCAGGTGCCGCGACGCGTGCGTAAATAGTGACCGACCGTTTGTAGCGGCTGCTCCGGACTTGGGCTCTGCTGCGCAGGGGATTCCGGCCATTTTGTGCAAGGCGGCAAAACCGTGGGTGGAAAACCAGGGTGGAAACCGTCCCAACAGGCACATGTCCAACAAAAAATGATGCCCCCGCAGGACCCTGCGGAGACATCATTCTTGGCTAACCCGGTGACAACCCGTTACTCACACGCGACGCCGTCCTTGTCCCTGTCGAGTGCTGCACGGTATCCGGGCTGCCCGGCGTACAGCGGCGCGGCACCAGCCGCTTTCGCGGCCGCGCAATTGGCGTAGTAAGCCGCAGCCGGGGCGGGCGCAGGAACCACAGCCGGTGCCGGTGCAGGCGCCGGGGCGGGCGCAGGAACCACAACCGGTGCTGGAACCGCCGCCGGTGCAGGGGCTGCGGGTGCGGGCTCAGCTACCGTCGCGGGAACAGTTGCCGGAGTCGGCGTGGGCGCAGGTGCTGGGGCCTTTTCGTTGGTTGGCGCAGCCTGGTTCGGGCAATCCGCAAGGATCCGGGCCATGGCATCGTGCTCCGCCTGCGTTACCCAGAGGCTGTAGGTGGCCTTCACGGAAATCTGCCGCGCGACGTATTCACAGCGGAACGACTTGCTCGGCGGCAGCCAGGTGGCGGCGTCGCCGTCGCCCTTCTGCTGGTTGGTGGGACCGTCCGTGGCCTGCAGGTTCAAGGGATCGTTCGCCAGCGCGGTGCGTTGCTCGAGGCTGAGTTGCTGGGCTCCCTTTTGCCAAGCGTCGCTGAGTGCTACCACGTGGTCGATTTGCACGGCGGTGCTGGTGGCTGCACCCCGACGGAAGGCGATGGACTTGGCGGTATAGGGGTCCGCGAGCATCCCACTCTGGATTTTGCAGGGGACGCTGTTGGTGTAAGCCACCTGGGTGAGGTCACGCTTCAGTATGTCATTGCGGGTATCGCATCCGTTGCGGTCAACGTCAGCCCATGCTTGGCCAAACTGTGCGCGGTCGTAGCCCGTCTTCGGGGCACGACCCTTGATGGCGAGGGTTGCCAGGACGTCGAGGGCTTTGGAAGCGTAGGCGGGCTGGGCATGCGGAGCCTTGTAAGTGGCGCTGGCAGCGAGTTCAGTGGTGGTCTCCGGGTCCAGTGGCGCGACCGAATCAGATTCCGAGGCCGTTGGAGACGGAGTAGCGCTGGCGGAGGAGCTGGGTTCCACCAACTTCTGGGCTTCGGCAGCAGCCTGTGATGCCTCAAGGTTCTCCTTGGGCTTGGCCGGGCTCAGGGTAGCCCCCACGACGAACAGGACCAATGCGCCGGTCAGCACGATTGCCCCGGAACGACGACCACCGGGGATCAACGCCCAGGAACGCCGACCCGTGACGGCGACATAGATACCGGTCACCAGGGCAAAAAGCCCCAACATGATGAGCACTCCACCGAAGCCCGAGGCAACAGCGCTGATCACCAGGAAAAGCAAAGCAACAATGCCCACGCAAACGGTGGAGGTGGGCAGCCGGAATGAACCCGTTCCGGGCGGTGTGTGATTAGACAAGAAAAATCCCCATTTCGAACATCGGACCGTGAGTCGACGGCCGATAAAAAGCGCCTGTGGCTGGACGCCCTCGGGGATTCTAGTATCGAAATTACAAGATTGTGATTTGCCGCGGATTGTTACAGGAACTACAGGGGAGATCCGGACTGCGCGCGCAGCCTCGGAATCCAGCACTGGACGTTGGCCCGGTAGCGACGGAAGTCTTCCCCGAACCGTCCCTCCAGATCGGCCTCCTCAAGGGGACGTACGGCATAGTTCCACACCAGGGATCCCGCCGCCGCGTAGGTTATTACCATCCACGAGCCCAGCATCAGGCCAACCGCCACTCCCTGCCCGATCCCCGCTACGGCCATGGGGTTTCGCACCCATCGGTACGGTCCGGCAATCACCAAGCGGTTAGGCATCGCCGAGGGCAGCGGAGTCCCGCGCCCGAGCGTCGACATCGTGATGGCAGAGGACACACCGAGCGCACTCCCCAAAAGGAACACCGACGCCCCGACTGCCCCTACCCATGCTGGAAGCCCGGCCGTAACACCCCACCGCTGTTCCAGAAAAGCCAGAATCCAGGGGATCAAGCCAAGGAACAACCCCCAAAAGAACAGCAGTTGCAGCATGGTGCTGGCCACGTGGGGCACCGCGGTGACCCGCTCGCCGGCGGCGCGGAACGCGAACGGCCCTTTGAGGATCCACTCTGTTGGAACACGCCCAAAGATCATGAGACACGCGGCCACCAGCGACCCCGCGCTGGCGGCTCCCATGAGAAGGACGCCCCACCCAGCTTGCGTCGTGATGGTCGCGTACAGGGCAAGTACGACGGCGACAGTCACGGTCCAGCCAGCCGTCACCTTCACGGCTACCCGGCTTCCCAGCGCTGCCGCGGCAGAGGCGATGACGAACAGCGGCACGTCGAAGATGGCGACGAGTACCGGATCCAGCCCTCCCAGGGTGGTATCCCGAACCCAGATGGACCCGAAGACCAAGATCCACCAAGCCAAACCGGCCATGGATTGAAACGCGAAGTAGCATCGCCCCCAGGAAGCGTGGGATGCAGGAACCGTGCTCGGCATGAAAGTGATGCTACTGCAGTGTCCGGGTCCCGGTTCAGCGCGGGGCTCTACAGATTCGCCTCCGCGTAGACCCGGAGCGCGTCCCGTACGAACGCGGCTCCGGCTTCCCCACCGTAGTTGGCCGCAAAGCGCGGATCGGCAACGTACATCTCACCCAGCCCTATGACGTAGCCCTTCACGTCACCGCCGGGTGCAGCCGAGGGCGTTCCCGGGATACCTCGCAGCCATTCGACGTGCCGCCGTGCGAGATCCTGCGCCTCGGCACTGTCCGGAGCAACGCCCGAACCAGCGGCGGCGATCCAGTCGCTGCCCAGCTTCTGGGCCCTGTCTTTCCAAGCCTGCTTTTCTTCGGAGCTCATTCCCTGCCACCACGCGTCACTCGCGGCGTAGGCGTCCTTGCCCCATCGCTCCTCCACCTCGTCCTTGTACTGAGTGTGGTCGAAGCCGTCAAACATGTCCTGTGCCATGTACTTTCCATCCCCTGTCAATGTCGCAATGGTTTGCTGCACGGACGCGATCTGCCGTGCGAGCCGGTCCCGTTCCTGTCCCAGCCATTCCAGATGGCCGCTCAGGGCTTTGACGGTGTCCGTCTCCCGGGAAAGAACGTCCGATATCGCCGGCAAGCCCAGCCCGAGCTCCCGCAGGAGCAGGATGCGCTGGAGCTGAACCAGTGCCGGACCGTCGTAATAGCGGTAGCCATTGTGGGCGGTCCGGCTTGGCTTCAGCAGCCCGATGTCGTCGTAGTGACGCAGCGTGCGACTGGTTGTGCCTGCCATCTTGGCGATTTCCTGGATTGACCAGTCCATCCGTCCTCCGTCCTGTGCTTGTTCTTCGACAGTAGAGGTTGACGTTACGTCAAGGTCAAGGGGATGAATTCGGAACTAGTCAGCCAGGATCAGGTAGAGCGCACGACGTGTCTCGTCGAGCTTTTCGATGGCGGCCTGGCGCTGCTCGTCGGTGGCGGCGGAACGGAACTGGTGGATGACGCCCATGAGCTTTCCAACGCTCTGGTGGAAGGCTGCGCCAGTGGAGTCGGCCTCCGTGTTCCAGGCGTTGGACAGTTCTTCCTCGTGCTCGGCGATGTACGCGCGGCCGTCTTCTGTAAGGGTGAATTCGGTGCGACGACCCTCGCCGACGGCGACGATCAGCCCTTCATCGACCAACTGCTGCAGCGTGGGGTAGACCGAGCCGGGGCTGGGACGCCAGGCCCCGGAGGTCTTTTCGGCAATGGTCTTGATCAGTCCGTAGCCGTTCGAGGGAGCCTCTGCCAGGAGCGACAGAATTGCTGCCCGGACGTCGCCGCGGTTGCGACGCGGACCACCCGGGCCGAAGCCCCGTGGGCCGAACCCGCCGGGTCCGAAGCCTGGTCCAAAGCCGGGACCGAAGCCCGGACCAAAACCGCCTCCGCCGTGGCCGCCCGGGCCGCGCCGGCCCTTCCCTCGGTTGAATCGGCCGCGTCCGTGGGAGTCGGCGCCATGCTCGGGGAAGGAATTTTCGTGGTGTTCGTGGATGCCTTTCATAACAGCATCGTCCTTTCGATAGGTACCACCGATCGAGTATCGGCGATAGTTAACGATATATCGGTAACTATCGTGTCGTCAAGGGGCGTTGGGAGAGGGTTCGGCGGGAAGGGGGTGTTTGGTGGGAGAGGGCTCGGCGGGGAGGGGGTGTTTGGTGAGAGAAGGTTCGGCGGGAGGGGGTGTTTGGTGGGAAAGGGTTTGCGGGAAGGGGGTGTTTGGTGGGAGAGGGTTCGGCGGGAAGGGGGTGTTTGGTGAAAGAGCGCTGTTAAAGCCCGACGGCGGGTGCGGACTTCGCGTGAAGTCCGCACCCGCCGTCGTGATTAAGGCAGCGCTTCGGCCGGTGGTCGATCGGCAGTCAGCGAGCCGATTAGTGCGCCCGGGCGAGGGCTATTTCCACCAGGTATCGAAGATCGTGACCGGGACGGTCCGCTTGTGGCGGGTCCGGAGGTACTTCTGCTCAATGAGCTCGGCTGCGTCCTCGGCGATGTCGCGACCCTCCAGATAATCGTCGATCTGGTCGTAAGTGATGCCGAGCTCGTCCTCGTCGGTCCGGCCGGGCTTGCCGTCCAGGAGGTCGGCAGTGGGGACCTTTTCCCACACGCGGGAGGGGGCGCCCAGTTCAGCCAGGAGTTCGCGGTTCTGGCGCTTGTTGAGGCCGAACAGCGGGAGGATATCCGCGCCGCCGTCGCCGAACTTGGTGAAAAAGCCCGTCACTGACTCGGCGCCGTGGTCGGTGCCGATCACCAGGTAATTGTGTTCGCCGGCCAGGGCGTACTGGGCGATCATGCGGGCGCGGGCCTTGGTGTTGCCCTTGTGGAAGTCGGAGATCGCGGCACCGGTGGTCTTCTCGAACTCTTCCTCGAAGCCGTCCACGGCCTGGGAGATGTTGAAGGTCCACTCGGTCTTGGCCTTGATGAAGTCGAGCGCGGCCTGGGCGTCGTCCTCGTCGTGCTGGACGCCGTAGGGGAGTCGGACGGCAACAAAGTTGGCGTCAACGCCCGCGGCTTCAAGCTCCTCGACGGCCAACTGGGCAAGCCGGCCTGCCAGCGACGAATCGATGCCGCCGGAAATGCCGAGCACGAAGCCCTTGGTGCCCGTGGCCTTCAAGTATTCCTTCAGGAAGGCAACCCGTTTGCGAACCTCCTCTGCAGGATTGATCCGGGGCTGGACGCCCATTTCCTCAATGATCTTGGCCTGGAGTTCGCGCATGTGTTCAACACTAGCCAGCGCTGTTGTGACCGCTCAACCATATTGCCCCGCGCGGCCCAACTAAGTCGCAGATCAGGTCGTTCCCAGCGCTGGGAGCGGCGCGAACTGCGACTTAGTTGGGTGCAGCCCCGGTGGAGCCTCGGACGGTGAGATGCGTGGGCATGACCGAACGGCTCCGGCTGCCGCCGCCGGCCAGGGGATTGAGCTGGGCCAAAAGCATGGACACCGCCACTCGGCCGGCCTGTTCAATCGGCGAGCTCAACGTGGTCAGTGGCGGGTTGCAGAAGTCGGCACCGAAGATGTCGTCGCAGCCCACGATGCTCATGTCTTCCGGCACGCGGATACCCCGTTCGCGCAGGCGTTGCAGCATCCCGATGGCGATGAGGTCATTGAAGACAATGCACGCGGTAACGCCGCTGTGGACGGTGGCGTCTGCGGCCGCTGCCCCGGATTGGGTCTTCGGGGCGAACGGGCCAAGGAGGCGCATGTCGATCCCGCGGTCCTCCGCGGCTGCGGACAGGACGGCCCAGCGGCGGGAGCCTGATTGGGAGACGACGGGGCCGGAAAGGTAGGCCACGGACGTGTGCCCCAGCGAGATGAGGTGGTCCAGCGCCTGCGTCATGGCCGACGGCGTATCGATGATGACTGCCGGCACACCGTCCACGTCCCTGTTGACGGTGACCATGGGCATCCGCAGCGCCGCGTCGGAAAGAGCGGAGTCATTGAGCCTGGACGCGGCAACAATTACCCCGTCGGCGCTTTTCCGGAGTTGCTCCAGGGTGCTGGCCTCAACCTCGTCCGACTCCTCGGTGTCCACCAGGAGCTGCGTGTAGCCGGCGGCTTTGAGCTGGAGCTGCGTCCCGCGGATGAGGTCGAAGTAGAACGGGTTGGTGATGTCCGGGACCAGGACACCCACGGCCCCGGTCTTCCCGGAACTCAGTGCCTTCGCCTGGGAGTTCGGCGTGTAGTTAAGTTCGACGGCGGCAGCCTGGATCCGCTGCCGGGTGCGGACATTCACGCGGTCGGGATTGGTCAGGGCCCGTGAGACGGTTGACGCTGCGACGCCGCACAGCGCGGCAATGTCATGGATGGTGGCAGGACGGTCTGCTGCCACGGGTGGCGTCGCCATGGGCGTTCCTCTCTGAACAAAAGGATTCCGTGAGCGTGGAATCCTGCTGTGACCGCTGCCACAGTGTGGATCAACCGTGCCACACTTGCAAACTTTTGGCAATCGGTTGTCAATGGCGTGCCAAGCTAGCTAGACTCAAACGGACAAGACCCGCTGTGAACTGCATCACCGCGCACCAGCCCTGAGCTTGGGTGCCGCCCCATCAAGGAGAATTTGTGACTCAACCCAGCGCCGTGTGGAGCCTGTCAGGTTTCGGCGATGAAGTAGACCCCGACCCCGCCATCCAGGCCGCCGTGCTGCTCGCGCTCGGAGCGAGCCATATCGAGGTGCGCAGCGCCTGGGGGACCAACGTCTCGGAACTGCAGCCGGCCGACGTCGAGCGCCTCAAGGCGATCCTCGACGAAAAGGGCCTGAAAGTTTCGGCGGTGGCCAGCCCGATCGGAAAAGTGGACGTCAGCCTGCCCGTTGAGCACGAGGTGGAACGGCTCCGGCAGATCATCTCCGTGGCCAAGGGCCTGGACACCAAGTACGTCCGGATCTTCTCCTTCTACCGTGCTGAGGGCCAGAGCCAGCAAGACATCCGCGACGCCGTGATCGAACGTATGGCAGCGCTGGCCGCGGAAGCTGCAAGCGAGGGCATTGTGCTCCTCCACGAAAACGAAAAGGGTATCTACGGAGATACCCCGGAGCGTGTCCTGGACATCATGGAAGCCGTGAACTCGCCGGCGCTCCGGGTTGCCTGGGACAACGCCAACTTCGTCCAGGTGGGCGTCAAGCCCTATACCCAGGGCTATGCCATCCTGCGCCCGTACCTCGAGTACTTCCAGGTGAAGGATGCCCTGGCGTCCACGGGCGAGGTTGTACCTTCCGGCGAAGGTGACGGCGAATTGGACGAGACCATCGCCGCGCTGGCAGCAGATGGCTTCTCCGGTTTTGCCTCGCTTGAACCCCACCTCGCCCAGGCCCACGAGCTCGGAGGGTTCTCCGGACCGGTGGCATTCGGTGTTGCTGCCCGGGCGTTTGCCGGGCTCGCCGCCAAGAACGGCGTCAGCCTGGCCTGATGCCAGGGCGTCCGGCACCCGGCGCATTCGCTAGCCGTGGCGTCCGCCAACCTGGGCCCCTGGTGTGCACGGCACATAACACCGCCGCGCACACCAGGGCGGCCCAAAACCAACCCATTCCTTCGAAGGAGCAGGAACATGCCAACAGCGGCCGTCATCGGTTGTGGTGACGTATCGAGTGTCCATTTAGCGGCGCTGGCAACCATGGCTGATGCCGAATTGGTTGCGGTCTGCGATACCAATCCCGAACGTCTGGAAGCGGCGGCAGCTGCCCACGGCGTCCCCGGGTACGCGAGCCACCTCGACCTGCTCGAAAAGGTGCGTCCCGACGTCGTACATATCTGCACGCCACACCACCTCCACGCCTCAATAGCCGCCGACTGCCTTGAAGCCGGGGTGGGTGTCATCGTCGAGAAGCCGCTGGCGCACACTCTCGAAGAGGGGCGGCGCCTCATCGAGGTGGCGGAGCGGAGCACGGCGAAGATCGCCGTCTGCTTCCAGAACCGCTACAACGCGACGTCGCAAGCCATGCGGGAACTGCTCGACGGCGGCACGCTGGGCCAGGTGCTGGGAGCGTCGGCCACTGTGATGTGGCACCGTACGGGTGACTACTACCGCGACCGGCCGTGGCGTGGCACGTGGGCCGGAGGTGGTGGCGGGCTGATGATGAACCAGGCCATCCACACCGTGGACCTGCTGCAATGGCTGGTGGGTGACGTGGCGAAAGTTGAAGGCCATGCCTCCACCCGGGCGCTTGCCGGCGTGATCGAGGTGGAGGACACCACCGAGTTCGTGGCTGAGCATGAGAACGGGGCGCGCAGCGTCTTCTTCGCAACGCTGGCCAATGCCGTGAACGCACCCGTGACGCTGGACATCGTTACGGAGAACGCCACCCTTAGCCTCCGGGGCGAGCTGACCGTCACGTACGCCGACGGCAGGGTGGACGTGATTCCCGAGCGCACCCTGGAGTCCGGAGGCCGGGCTTATTGGGGTGTTTCCCATGAGCTGCTGATCCGGGACTTCTACGCCAAGCTCCACCATCCGGAGCCGTTCTGGATCAGCCCTGCCGAGGCGGCCAAGTCGCTGCGGATCGTGAAGGACGTCTATGCCCAGAGCTACCCGGACATGCTGGACCGGGTGGGCTGACCTTCCGCCTGACGCACCCAAGTAGGTCGCAGTTGTGCACGTTATGAGCCCCGTCAAAACGCGCACAACTGCGACCTACTTGGGTGTTCGCGCACTGACTCCAGAAAGCAGCTTGGCAACAACTTTAGAAACTTTTGACAATCGGTTGCCAAAAGCAGCCAAAGACCGTACTGTAAATCCCACACCCCAGAAATATGTGGCCCAGGCCACACCTTCTAAGCTCTGATCCGATCCCGTTCGCATCAGGCAAGACTCTTTAGGAGCCGACAATGAAGTTAGGTCCCAAGGCGGCAGCAGCTGCCCTTGTACTGAGTGCCTCTCTCGCGCTCACGGCCTGTGGCGGCGGTGGAGCCGGCGCCGGTTCGAACGCCGGCGGAACCACCGTCACGGCACTCACGTTGGGAACCCTCCGCGACCTTACCTCGTGGGACCCGGCCCAGGCCCACGTTGGCCACGCGCTGCAGCCCTACCAGGCGGCGTACGACTCGCTGATCCTTCGCGAACCGGACGGCAAGCTGAGCCCCATGCTGGCCACCGCGTGGAAGTACAACGACACCAACACCAAGCTCACCGTGGACCTCCGCACGGACGTCACCTTCAGCGACGGCGCCAAGTTTGACGCCGAAGCGGCCAAGGCCAACCTGGACCACTTCAAGAAGGCCAACGGTCCCCAGATGGCCCAGCTCAGCTCGGTATCCGACGTTGCCGTGGTTGACGCGGACACCATCGACATCAACCTCACCGCTCCCGAACCCGCCCTGGAGTTCTTCCTCAGCCAGGCCGCCGGCCTGATGGGCAGCCCCAAGGCCTTGGGCACCGACGCCATCAAGACCGTCCCCGTCGGCTCCGGCCCGTACGTGATGGACAAGGCAGCCTCCGTCAAGGATTCCCAGACGGTCTTCACTGCCCGTGAAGGCTACTGGAACAAGGACCTCCAGAAGTACAAGAAGCTGACGCTCAAGGTCCTGCTTGATCCGACGGCCCGCACCAACGCGCTGGTCTCCGGCCAGATCGATGCCACGCTCCTTGACCCCAAGAACGGCAAGCAGGCCGAGGGCGCCAAGATGAAGCTCGAAACCAACCAGGTTGACTGGTCCGGCCTCCTTCTCCTGGACCGCGACGGCACCAAGAATCCTGCTCTGGGCAACGTCAAGGTCCGCCAGGCCATTAACTACGCCTTCGACCGCAAGACCATCCTGGACCAGGTGATGCTCGGCCAGGGCACGCCCACCTCCCAGCCGTTCGGCAAGGACAGTGGTGCCTGGAGCGAAGAGTTGGAGAACTACTACAGCTACGATCCTGCCAAGGCCAAGCAGCTCCTGAAGGAGTCCGGCTTCGAGGGCAAGGTCAGCCTCGACGTTCCTACCCTTCCGGGCGCTGAAACCCTGATCTCCGTGCTCAAGCAGCAGCTGGCCGATGTGGGCATCACGCTGAACCCGGGCGCCGCCATCACCAACACCTTCACCGCGGACGTTGCAGCCCAGAAGTACCAGGCACTGTTCTTCAACCTCTTCCAGGGCGAGCCCACGGTTGCGATCGACCAGATCGTTTCCACGAAGGCCCTGTACAACCCGTTCAAGTCCACTACTCCTGAGCTTGAGGAGAAGATCCAGGCTGTACGCACCGCCGGTGACGCAGCTGGCGACAAGGCCAAGGAAGTCAACAAGTACGTAGTTGAGCAGGCCTGGTTCGCCCCGCTGTTCCGTGTGAACCAGATGTACTACCACAACGACAAGGTGAACGTGGTTCCCCAGGCCCAGCAGGCCGTTCCGTCCATCTACAACTACTCGCCTGCCAAGTAGGACCCCATGATCAAGTTCATTGCGAAAAGGCTGGGCAGCGGGGTGGTGGTGCTGTTCGTCGTCTCGGTGCTCACCTTTACCCTGCTGTACACAGCCAGCGGAAGCATTGCGCAAAACATCCTGGGCGACCAGGCAACCCCTGAACAAGTCGCCGCTAAGGAACACGAACTGGGACTCGACCAGCCCCTCTTCGTTCGCTATTTCGCCTGGTTGGGCGATGCCTTGAGCGGAAACCTCGGAGCCTCGTGGTTCACGTCCGAGCCGGTGGCCAACTCCCTGGCCACGCGGATCCCCGTGACCATGACCATGGTTTTCGCCGCAATGATCCTGATCGCCCTCTGCGCAGCACTGATTGGTGTTGCGGCAGCCGTAAAGCGCGGCTGGGTGGACAGGGTGGTCCAGATTGGCGCGATCATTGGCGACTCCATTCCGGGGTATGTGATCGGCGTGTTCCTGGTTACCATCCTGGCCATCCAGCTGGGCATGTTCCCCGCTACCAGCACCATCTCGCCTGAGGTAGGGCCTGAAGCGTGGATCGTCTCGATGACCTTGCCGGTCATCGCCCTCCTGATCAACGGCGTGACCGGCGGTGCCCAGCAGATCCGCAGTGCCGTCATCAAGCAGCTCGAACGCGACTACGTCCGCACCCTCCGCAGCCGTGGCATCGGCGAGCGGGAGATCCTGTTCAAGCACGTCCTGCGCAGTGCCGCCCCCGCCGGCTTGACGGTCCTGAGTCTCCAGCTGATCGGCATGCTGGGCGGCGTGGTGATCATCGAGCAGATCTTCGCCCTTCCGGGCATGGGTCCGCTCGCAGTTGCGGCCACTGGCCAGACTGACCTTCCCGTAGTCATGGGAGTGGTGATGTACACCGTGGTGGTGGTCATCGTGGTGAACCTCTTGGTGGACATCCTCAATGGTTGGCTCAACCCGAAAGTGCGTGTGTCATGAGCGATTCCATAAATTCAACAGCAGACCTTGCGGCCAACCCCGCAACAGGCCAAAGCGGCACCGTGGTCCGTTCCACCGTGATGCGCCGGCTCATCAAGAACCCCCTGGGCATCGCTGCCCTCGTCATCCTGACAACCATCGCGTTGCTGGCCATCTTCGCCCCTGTGCTGGCTCCGTTCGAAGAGAACTTCGCCAACATCAGCAAGACCCTGGCGGCCCCGGACTCCACCAACATCCTGGGAACGGACAGCGCAGGGCGGGACACGTGGAGCCGGTTGCTCTTCGGCGCCCAGCTGACCCTGCTTTCGGCCTTGCTCTGTGCAGGCGTGGCCATCGCCATCGGCCTCCCGGCAGGACTCATCGCCGGGTACTACGCCGGCAAGTTCGAGGCCGTATCCAACTGGGTGGTCAGCATCCTCATGAGCCTGCCCGGCCTGATCGTCCTGCTCACCATCCGTGCAGCGTTCGGCCCGTCCGTGTGGATCTCCATGATCGCTTTCGGCATCCTGATCAGCCCGTCCTATTTCAGGCTCACCAGGGCTGCCGTCCAGTCGGTGCGCAATGAGTTGTACGTCGACGCGGCCCGGGTTTCAGGCCTCTCCGACGTCCGGATTGTTGCCCGCCACATCTTCTCCGTGGTCCGCGCACCGATCATCATCCAGACCGCCGCGATCGCCGGTGTGGCCATCGCCATCCAGTCCGGCCTGGAATTCCTGGGCCTCGGCGATCCCACTAAGGCAACGTGGGGCGTCATGCTCTCCGAGGGCTTCAAGAACGTCTACCTGACGCCCACGCTCCTCCTCTGGCCGGCCCTCGCCATGGCTTTGACCATCGGCGGACTCGTCCTGCTGGGCAACGCCATCCGCGATGCCCTGGAAGACGGCGAAAAGATCAAGCACCGCAAGAAGCGCACCCCTGCTTCGGGCACAGCCGGCGCCAGCACGACGGCGGAACCCGCCAAGGCGCGCCCGTCGCGTAAGTCGGTTGCCGCCGTCGAGCTTGGAACCGAGCACCACCTGGTCAAGGTGACCAACCTCGGCGTCGGGTACCCGCAGGCGGATGGTTCCATCAAGAAGGTGGTGGACGATGTGTCCTTCCACGTGGACCGCGGCGAGATCCTGGGCATCGTGGGGGAGTCCGGTTCGGGCAAGTCGCAGACCGCATTCTCCATCCTGGGCCTGCTGCCGGACAACGCCCGGATCGTGGCCGGTTCCATCCAGTTCGACGGCAACTACACCGTGGCCCCGGGCGAGGACCGCGTCAGCCAGGAACGGTTGTCCAAGCTGCGCGGCAAGCGGATCTCCTACATTCCGCAGGAACCCATGAGCAACCTGGACCCCGCGTTCACCATCGGGTACCAACTGGTCACGCCCATGGTCCGCGTCCTGGGCATCTCCAAGGCGGAGGCCCGGACCCGGGCGCTCAAGCTGCTGACCGACGTGGGAATCGTCAACCCGGAGCGGACGTTCGCCGCCTACCCGCACGAAGTTTCCGGCGGTATGGCCCAGCGGGTGCTGATCGCAGGAGCGATCAGCTGCGAACCGGACCTGGTGATCGCCGATGAGCCCACCACAGCCCTGGACGTTACCGTGCAGGCCGACGTGCTGGACCTGCTGCGCGAGCTGCAGCAGCGGCTGAACATTGGCGTCATCCTGGTGACCCACAACTTCGGCGTTGTCGCCGACCTCTGCGACCGGGTGGCCGTGATGCAGAACGGCCGGCTCGTGGAGGAAGGGACCGTCCGGGACATCCTCCGGAACCCGAAAGAGAAGTACACGCAGACCCTGCTGGGGTCCATGCTTGAAGGTAAGACGCCCATGACCATGCTTGTCTCCCCGCCGGAGGGGCCCGTTTCCCACGCAGATTCCGGTACGGGCCGCGTAGCAGAGAAGGAGCCGGTGGCATGACTGCTTCCCAGAATCCAGGGCAGGAAGCCCCGCTGCTGTCCGTGGAAAACCTGGTGGTGGAGTACCCCAGCAAGAGGTTCCGCGCCAAGCCGTTCCGGGCGCTGACGGACATCAACATCACCATCGGCCAAGGTGAAACCCTGGGGCTGGTGGGGGAGTCCGGATCGGGCAAGACCACCCTTGGCCGGGCCGTGCTTGGCCTGGCTCCGGTCACGGCCGGGAAAGTCATTTTCGAAGGCAACGACATCAGCAACGCCTCCCGCAAGGAGCGGCGCACGCTGAGCAGGGACCTGCAGGTGGTCTTCCAGGACCCCTACACCTCGCTGAACCCGGCCTTGGAAATCGGCGACATCCTGGCCGAGCCGCTTGGCGTGCAGGGCATGGCAGCGGCTGAAGCGAAGAAGCGCGTGCGCGAGCTGCTCGACCAGGTGGGACTGCCGTCGGACGCGATCCACCGGCTCCCGCGGGAGTTCAGTGGAGGCCAGCGGCAGCGTGTGGCAATTGCCAGGGCCCTGGCGCTCTCTCCCAAACTGATCGTGTGCGACGAACCCGTCAGCGCCCTGGACCTGTCCACGCAGGCCCGCGTCCTGGATCTGTTCCTGCAGATCCAGAAGGACACCGGGGTCTCCTATCTGTTCGTTTCCCACGACCTCGACGTGGTGCGGCACATCAGCCACCGAGTCGCCGTCATGTACCGCGGAGAAATCGTGGAGCAGGGACCTGCGGAAACCGTCACCCGCGACCCCGAACATCCCTATACACAGCGGCTGTTGTTGGCTTCGCCGGTGCCTGATCCGGACCGCCAGGAACAACGCAGGGCCGACAGGCACCGCTTGCTCGAGCAGCAGCGCCAACAGACCGAACAGGCTGGCGCCGCGGCGTAATTGCCGCGCCTTGCCAGCACATCAAGAGGGCCTTAGCGGGCCGGAACCACGGAGGAAAACAGTGGCCAAGATAGGCGTACAGGCGATGATGCTCAAGGAGAGCTTCGCCGAAGTGGGAGCGTTCGAGACCCTGCGCAAGGTCAGCGCAATCGGCTACAACGCGGTGGAGGTCTCCCAGATCCCCATGACCCCGGAGAACGTGGACGAATTGGAGCGTGCCCGGACGGAACTGGGCATGGACATTGCTGCTTTGTCCGTAGCGGTGGAAGGCCGCAAGGGCTTCCCTGTGGAGTCCCTGGCCGAGAACTTCGACAAGATCGTGGATGACGCCAAGCGCCTGGACTCCACCCTGCTGCGCATCGGCATGCTGCCCTTCCCCGCCATGAAGTCTTTGGAAGCCGTGGTGGACTTCGCCAAGACGGCCAACGGGTATGCCGAGCGCCTGCAGGAGCACGGAATCAGCCTGTACTACCACAACCACCACGTGGAGTTCGCGAAGTTCGATGGCAAGTACATGCTGGACGTCATTGCCGACAATTCGCCCGCCATGGGCATGGAAATCGACGTGCACTGGGTCCAGCGCGGCGGTCTGGACCCGGTCCGGACCCTGCAAAAGTACGCCGGAAAGACTGCCATGGTGCACCTGAAGGACTACCGGATCGGGCAGATGCCCGAGTCGTCCTTCGCGCTTCTGGAGCAGGGCGATTTTGCCGGGTTCATGGCCGAGTTCAAGAACGTGGTCCAGTTCGCCGAGGTGGGTGAAGGCAATCTCGACTTCCCGTCTATCGTGCCCGCCGCCGTCGAGGCCGGGGCGCAGTACCTCCTGGTGGAGCAGGACGAACTCTACGGCCGCACGGTGTGGGACGCCCTCCAGACCTCACACGACAAC
The DNA here is from genome assembly GCF_044391085.1 of Paenarthrobacter sp. NPDC018779. NCBI lineage: Bacteria > Bacillati > Actinomycetota > Actinomycetes > Micrococcales > Micrococcaceae > Paenarthrobacter > Paenarthrobacter sp. NPDC018779. Next base: position 15,259 of record NZ_JBIRZS010000029.1, read on the forward strand.
CTGGTGGCCATGGGCCACGGCGACCTTTTCTAATTCTTCAACTGACGGAGATTGATTTCATGAGCAAGAAAGTACGCCTCGGCATCATCGGCCTGGGCCAGCAGGGCGGCGCCTACGCCAAGTTCATCAAGGACGGCATGGTCCCGAACATGGAAATCGGCGCCATCTGCGACACCGATCCGGCCAAGAAGGAACTCGCGGCTTCCCTTTACCCGGAAACACCGTTCTTTGACGACTACATCGCCCTGCTGGAAAGCGGTTCGGTGGATGCCGTGGTCACGTGCGTTCCGCACTACCTCCACCCCGAAATGGGCATTGAGTCCCTGAAGCGGGACATCCACGCCCTCGTGGAGAAGCCTGCCGGCGTCTACACCAAACAGGTCAAGGAACTCAACGAGTTCGCCGCCACCAAGCCGGAACTGACCTTCGGGATCATGTTCAACCAGCGCAACAATCCGCTGTACAAGAAGTTGAAGGAAATCGTCGACGGCGGCGAGATCGGCAGCATCCGCCGCACCAACTGGATCATCACCAACTGGTGGCGTCCGCAGGGCTACTACAACTCCAGTGAATGGCGTGCCACCTGGGGTGGCGAGGGCGGCGGCGTCCTGGTGAACCAGGCACCGCACCAGCTGGACCTGTGGCAGTGGATCTGTGGCGTTCCCAAGTCGGTGTACTCGAAGGTGGCGTACGGCTTCCGCCGTGACATCGCCGTCGAAGACGAGGTCACCGCCGTCGTGGATTATGGCGACGGCGCCACGGGCGTTTTCGTGACCGCCACCCACGACATCGTGGGAACCGACAGGTTCGAAATCCTGGGCGACCAGGGCAAGATCGTGGTGGAAGACAGCAAGACCGCCACCGTCACGCGCCTGGTCAAGCCTGAACGGGAGATCAGCGATTCCATGGGCATGGACGATGTCCGCAAGCTCTTCATGGGCCAGCTGAACCGCGAGGAGCTCTACTCCACCGAGGTCATCGAGTTCGAGTCCGTCTGGGGCGGCCAGCACGCAGGTGTCCTGGAGAACTTCGCCGCGAACATCCTGGACGGAACTCCGCTGCTCGCTCCGGGTTCCGACGGCATCAACGGCGTCCGCCTGGCCAACGCCATCCACCTCTCCAGCTGGACCGGCAAGGAAGTATCCCTGGACTTCGACGAGGACGAGTTCCTGCAGGAACTTAACAAGCGCGTCGCCGAAGAAGGCAAGTTCCCCGAACGCGCCTAACCCACCCCCTCCCGACGCTCTCTCACCGAATCCCCCTTCACGGTCGGCGCTCTCTCACTTTCCCCACGAAAGTGAGAGAGCGTCGGTCTTAATGGGGGAATCCGTGAGAGAGCGTCGGCCCTAATGGGGGAATCCGTGAGAGAGCGTCGGCGTGAAAGGGGCGGTAGGTGAGAGAGCATTTTGGCAACCGTCCAGCTTTTTGTTGCCATACGGCACTACGATGGTGCCGTGACTGAAGCGACGAACGCCGGAACCTCCACTGCACCCTCCAAGCGCGGCCGGGGAGAGAAGTCCTCGCCCACCATCTACGACATCGCCAAGCTTGCGGGAGTGAACCCCTCCACGGTTTCCCGCGCCCTCAGCAAGCCGGGCCGGGTCAGCGCCAAGACGCAGAAGATCATCGAGGACGCGGCCGAGCAGTTGAACTACCAGGTGAACCCCTTCGCCCGGGCGCTGCCGACGGGCCGGACGCAGACCATCGGCCTGATCGTCGCGGACATCACCAACCCCACGTTCTTCGACATCATCCGTGGCGCCGAGACCACGGGCGCGGCCCGGGATTACACGCTTGTCCTCGCGGAGTCGTCCGAGTCGCCCGAAACCGAAGTCACGGCGGCCCGGCGGCTGCTCGCTACCGTCGACGGGCTCATCCTTGCCAGCCCCCGGATGGACGACGACAACATCCGCTCGCTGGCCGGTGACAAGCCCGTCGTCGTGGTGAACCGGGACATCGACGGCGTGCCCTGCGTGGTCCCGGACGTCAACAAGGGCATCAGCGAGGCGGTGCGGAGCCTCGCCGCGAACGGTCATGAGCAGCTTGCCTACGTTGCCGGTCCGCCGCAATCCTGGATGACGGCCCGCCGTTGGGAGGGCGTTAAGGCCGCAGCGGAATGGTCCAAACTGACTGCCGTCCGCTTGGAGTCGAGCAAACCAACGGTCGACGGCGGCAGGCAGGTTGCGCGCGACGTGCTGGACAGCGGGGCCACCGCAGTCATCACCTACAACGACCTCATTGCCATCGGCTTGATGCAGGAGTTGCAGGCGGGCGGGATGCAGGTTCCCGACCAGATCAGCATTGTTGGGTTCGACGACATTTTCGGGGCGGATTTCACCACCCCCGCACTAACCACCGTGCGTTCACCGTTGCGGGAATGCGGTACCCGGGCCGTCACCATCCTCCTGGACCTGTTGCTGGGGCACGAGGCGCCGGCCCGGGCCGTCAGCGTCGAGACTGAGCTCGTGGTCCGGGGCTCCAGCGGCCGGCTGCTCAGCTAGCCCTTACTCCTCGTTGCATTGCCCAGTGCAACGACTTGGCAATTTTTGGCAACCGGTTGACAAAATGGCAACGTGAACCCGAAGATTGATCTATGTCACAGTCCCTTGCAGCCCACCCTGACCGGCTCCTGCCCGCAGATCCCGGGACGCGCAGCATCGCGCGGTCCTTGCTGGAGCGCGTCCAGGACCTGCCCATCATCTCCCCGCACGGCCACGTTGACGCCGCAGTCATCGAGCAGAACACGCCGTTCCCGGATCCCGCAGCGTTGCTGGTCAGCCCGGACCACTACGTCACCCGCTTGATCCACGCCGACGGTGTGCCCATGGATCAGCTTCACGCCAGTGAAACCCAGGGCTCACGTGAAGTCTGGCGCCGGTTCGTCGAGGCTTGGCCACTTTTCGAGGGCACGGCGTCCGGCTACTGGCTCCGCACCCAGTTCGAGCAGGTGTTCAGGCTCGGCGCGGACCTCTCCGGGATGTCCGCCGATGCCAGCTACGACGCCATTTCAGCGAAGCTCGTGGAGCCGGATTTCCGTCCCCGGCAGTTGTTCAAGGACTTCAACATCGAGGTCCTGGCCACCACGGATGATCCCCTGGGCAACCTCGCGAGCCATAAGGCGCTCACCGAGGATCCCACGTTCAACGGCCGCGTCCTGCCCACGTTCCGCCCTGATGCCTACCTCAACGTCGCGCACCCCACGTGGGCTGCGAACGTGGAGCGGTTGATCGAAACCGCGGCCGACGGCGGCACTGGCTACGCCGGCTACATCGCCGCCCTGGAAAACCGCCGTCGTTACTTCGTTGAGCATGGCGCGGTGTCCGCTGACCATGGCGTCCGCACGCCCGCCACCCTGAAGCTCGATGCCGCCGAAGCGGAGGCCCTGTTCGAGAAGGCACGCGCCGGCAAGGCCACGCCCGCGGACCGGGACGCGTTCGAGGCGCACATGATGTACCAAATGGCGCGCATGTCCGTGGAAGACGGCCTGGTGATGACCATCCACCCGGGCTCGTACCGCAACCATCACGGTCCCACGTTTGAGTCGTTCGGCGCTGACACCGGCCACGATATCCCGTTTGCCATTAACTACACCGAGGCAATCCGCCCGCTGCTGCAGGACTTCGGCACGGCCAAGGACTTCCACCTGGTGCTGTTCACCCTGGACGAGACCGTGTTTTCCCGCGAACTCGCGCCCCTTGCCGGCTTCTATCCATCCGTGTACCTCGGTGCGCCATGGTGGTTCCTCGATGCTCCGGACGCCATGCTCCGCTTCCGCTCGGCCGTCACCGAGACCGCCGGTTTCTCGCGCTCCTCGGGCTTCATCGACGACACCCGCGCTTTCTGCTCCATCCCGGCCCGGCACGACGCGTCCCGCCGCATCGAAGCGTCGTTCCTTGCTCGCTTGGTCGCTGAGCACCGCGTCAGCGAGGACCGCGCGCACGAGCTGATTCTCGACATTGTGGATGGCTCGCCGCGAAGGGTGTTCAAGCTGTGAGCGGGCTGCTTCGCCGGACCGATCCCGCCGCCCCCGTCCGCATCGTCCACCTGGGCCTCGGGGCGTTCCACCGCTCCCACCAGGCCTGGTACACCCAGCATGCCGGGGATGCGGGGGAGTGGGGCATCGCCTCCTTCACTGGAAGACGACCGGACGCCGCCACGGTCCTGGCTGCCCAGGATGGCCTGTTCACTGTGGTGGAACGTTCGGATTCCGGGGACTCCTTCGAGGTTGTGGGCAGCATTGTCGAGGCCGTTGATGGGGCCGATGTTGCCCGGTTCGTTGAATTGCTCGCCGCTCCCTCCACCGCCGTGGTCACCCTCACCATCACCGAAGCCGCTTACGGTCTGGGCGCCGACGACCTTCCCGTCCTGCTCGCCGGAGGGGAACCCACGACGCCGATGGGCCGCTTGGTGGCGGGCCTCGCCGCCCGCAAGACGAACGACGCCGGACCGCTCGCCGTCGTCAGTTGCGACAACCTCTCCGACAACGGAAACGTAGCCCGGAACGGGGTTCTCTCGTTGGCTCGCGAGTTCGACGCTGCGCTTGCTCTTTGGATAGACATGAACGTGAGCTTCGTCAGCACCTCGGTGGACCGGATCACGCCGCGGACTACCGCTTCCGATATCTCCGCCGTGGCTGCCGCGTGTGGCTACCGGGACGAGGCACCTGTGGTCACCGAGCCCTTCCACAATTGGGTGCTGAGTGGCTCCTTCCCCGCCGGGCGACCGCGTTGGGAAGACGCCGGAGCCGTGTTCGTGGACGACATCGAGCCGTACGAGAACCGCAAGCTCTGGCTCCTCAACGGCGCACACTCGATCCTGGCCTACGCCGGGCAACTCCGCGGGCACACCACCGTGGCCGAAGCCTTGGCCGATCCCGTATGCCGCGACGCCGTGGAGGAATTCTGGGACGAAGCATCGCGGCACCTCCCCGGAGAAGAACTTCGCATCACCGAATACCGGGCTGCCTTGCTGGAGCGCTTCGGGAACTCCCGGATCGCCCACCACCTCGCCCAAATCGCACTCGATGGCAGCACCAAGCTGCGGATGCGGGCCGTCCCGGTGCTTCGCGCGGAGCGAGCCGCCGGCCGAACCGGGAAGGCCGCGGCCCGGATGATCGCGGTGTGGGCTGCCTTCCTGGCCGTACAATCTGGCTTGCAGGACCCCCTGTTGGACGCCGTAGCTCAAGCGTCACTCCTGTCCGGTCAAGCCCGAACGTCGGCGCTGTTGGCGCTGCTCGACGCCGAGTTGGCCAGGGATGCGGACGTGGTGGCGCTGGTCCACGAGCTCGGCGAGGGCTTCGCTGGCGTGTCCGCTGAGGCAGGCTCGGGGACGGCCGCGTAGCCCTCAAAGCACCTTCATCTCGCCCTTTGATTGGCCCAGGCCGCCGGTAAACCCGGGTTGCCTGGGCCTTTCTGCGTTGTGTGGCCCGCTTTGCGGGGCATTTCGTGGGTTTGGGGCGCAAAGCGGGCCCCGCAAGGTGGGTGCCCGGCTCCGGCAAGCAGGAACGGGCCGAAACGTGCTGAAGCAATTTGCGGCAACCGATTGCCAAACCTTTGCCAACGTGACTAGAATTACATCAGCTGCAGGCCGGGCCCAAAGCTCCAGTGGCTCACAACGACTGTTGAGACGCCCGGCACGCAATGACGCAATGGGTAAAGGAGCCCGCATTGAACAAGCTCAGCAAACTCAGCATCCTCGGCTACGGAGCCGGTGATGCCGCCAACAACCTGGCCTTCACCACGGCCACCATGTTCCTCTTGGTCTACTACACCGACGTTGCCGGCATCTCGGCGGCGGCAGCAGGCACGCTGCTGCTGGTGGTCCGGGTGTTCGACGCCTTTGCCGATGTCTTCGCGGGCCGCCTCGTGGACCGCAGCTACAGCAAGCGCTTCGGTAAGTTCCGCCCCTTCATCATGTTCGGTTCCATCCCGCTGCTGCTTCTGAGCGTCGCAACGTTCTCCGTTCCGCAGATCGGCGAGACGGGCACCCTCCTCTACGCTTACGTCACCTATGCCGCGCTCGGCCTTGCGTATTCCCTCGTGAACATTCCCTACGGCTCACTCGCAGGGGCCATGACGCAGGATCCGGGCGACCGCGCGAAGCTGGGCTCGGCCCGCATGGTCGGCGCGCTGTTGGTCGGCTCAGGCTTGGGCATCTTCGTGGCCCCGCTCATCAAGCCAGGCGCCAACCTCCAAGGGCTCTTCACCACCATCACGCTGGTTTTCGTGGTGATCGGCGCGGCCCTCTACTTCTTCACGTTCGTCACAGCCAAGGAGCGCGTGCACCGCTCGGTTCCCAAGGTTTCGTTCAAGCAAAGCATGGACACCCTGAAGACCAACCGCCCGCTGCTTATGCTGTGCCTGAGCTCGTTCCTGTTCCTCACGGGCTACATGGCCTTGTCCTCCGTGCAGCTCTACTACCTGCGCGATGTCCTGGGCCGCTTGGACCTGTACGCCGTCATGTCCATCGTCCAGCTGGTGATGACGTTCGTCCTCGCCGCCTTCATGCCCCGCCTGGTCCACGCATTCGGCAAGAAGACCGTCTACGTTGCGGCCGGTGCCTTGAGCGCAGTTGGCGGGGCGATCATTTTCTTCACTCCGGCGAGTATGACCTGGATCGGTTTCTCCGGGCTGCTGGTCAGCATGCTGGGCGTGATGGCCGTGAGCATCGTGGTGTGGGCGCTTGAAGCCGACACTGTGGAGTACGGCGAATGGAAGACCGGCGTCCGCACCGAGGGCATCACTTATGCCCTGTTCTCCTTCACCCGCAAGACGGGGCAGGCCGTCGGCGGCGCCCTCGCTGCTTACGCCCTCGCCATGGGTGGCTACAAGTCCGGAGCGGCCCAGACTCCGGAGGCTGTGATGGGTATCCAGTTCGCAGCTGGCGCCTTGCCGGCCATCATGGTGGTCCTGGCAATCGCGGTCATGGCCAAGTACGAGCTCACCGACGCCATGCACGCTGAGATCGTCAACGAAATCAAGGCGCGTCGCACCGCTGAGGCAGGCGGCGCGGCGGAGGAGCCTGGCGCCGAACCAAAAGACCCCAGTCTCCTGGCGTCCAGCGCACCCCATGACCACACGTCTCGGGACGGCGCCCGGCAGGACCGTGCACCTCGGGACAACGCACCCCAGGACAGTGCACCCCAGGACAACGCACCCCAGGGCAGTGCGCCCCAAGATAGCGCGCCCCAAAGCAACGCCGCTGGGGCGGGAGGTCGCCGCTGAGGCCGGGCACGCCGCCGTCGTGAATCACGACGGCGGGCTGCCGGGCATGGCGGGTGAGCGCCGCGGGGTTGCGTCCAAACCCTCAGGCGGCTTGGCGCGGCCGGGCCTCTGCCCGAACGGGCGCACTCGCCGGGGTCAGTTCTCCGACCGGCACCCCCAAATCCCGTTGACAGCACCAGTCGTCAATCCTTAATTTGGCAACCGATTGCCAAAAACTGCCAATCGTTTTACACTCAATTCCAATCAACCTCTCGCCGAGGGGCTTGCTCCCGGCTTCCACACATTCGAAGTCTTTCCACCACCAAAGAGCCGAGATCCCACCCTTCGCGGCCCGAAAGGACCCTTGATCATGAAAATCATTGCCGCTGACGTCTTTGTGACCAGCCCGTCCCGTAACTTCGTTACGCTCCGGATCACCACCGAGGACGGGGTGACCGGTATCGGTGACGCGACCCTGAACGGCCGTGAACTCGCCGTTGCTGCGTACTTGAAGGAGCACGTCGCGCAGCTGCTGATCGGCAAGGACCCGCACCGGATCGAGGACACCTGGCAGTTCCTTTACCGTTCCTCGTACTGGCGCCGCGGTCCCGTGACCATGGCCGCGATTGCCGCCGTAGACATGGCGCTCTGGGACATCAAGGGCAAGATGGCCGGCATGCCGGTGTACCAGCTCCTGGGCGGTGCGTCCCGCAACGGGTTGCGCGCCTATGGCCACGCCTCCGGTTCGGATATTCCCTCGCTGTTCGATTCCGTCCGGGAGCACCTGGAACTGGGCTACAAGTCGATCCGTATCCAGACCGCGATCCCGGGCATCAAGGCCGTGTACGGTGTCGCCGCGCAGGCCCAGGCCTCGGGGGAGCGCTATGACTACGAGCCCGCCGGGCGTGGTGCGTTCCCGCAGGAAGAAGACTGGGACACCCGGGCGTACCTGCGGCACCTGCCGACCGTGTTCGAGGCTGTCCGGAATGAGTTCGGCCCGGAAATCCCCCTCCTGCACGATGGCCACCACCGCATGACGCCCATCCAGGCCGCGAAGCTGGGCAAGGCCCTGGAACCGTACGACCTGTTCTGGCTCGAGGACTGCACCCCGGCCGAGAACCAGGAGGGCCTGCGCCTGGTCCGCCAGCACACCACCACCCCGCTGGCCATCGGGGAAATCTTCAACACGGTGTACGACTACCAGACGCTCATCAAGGAACAGCTGATCGATTACGTCCGTGCCGCGTCCACGCACTTTGGTGGCATTTCCCCGTTGAAGAAGGTCATGGACTTCGCCGCGCAGTACCAGATCAAGTCCGGCTTCCACGGCCCCACGGATATCTCCCCGGTGGGGTTCGCCGCGCAGCTGCACGTGGGCCTGGCTATCCACAACTACGGCATCCAGGAGTACATGCAGCACTCGGACAAGACCAACGAGGTCTTCCAGCAGTCCATGACCTTCAAGGACGGCTACCTGCACCCAGGCGATGAGCCCGGCATCGGCGTTGAATTCAACGAGGAAGCTGCGGCGGCTTACCCGTACCAGCAGGCCTACCTGCCCTACAACCGCCTCGTGGACGGCACCGTCCATGACTGGTGACCCGTCAGTGAACGACGGCGGCACCCGCCAGAGTGCCCCCACCCGCCACATTGTGGTGATGGGCGTGGCCGGGTGCGGCAAGAGCACCGTCGGTGCAGCCGTCGCCGAGCGCCTCGGCGCGGAATTCATCGACGGCGACGCGCTGCACCCTAGAGCGAACATCGACAAGATGGCTGCCGGAACGCCCCTCAACGACGACGACCGGGCACCTTGGCTGGCCAAAATCGGCAGGCGATTCTCGACGTCGGACGCTCCCTTGGTGATTGCTTGCAGCGCGCTCAAACGCGCGTACCGGGACATCATCCGCTCCGGGGACCCCTCCGTGGCGTTCGTTCACCTGCACGGCACCCGGGAACTGCTGAACGAACGCATGAACTCCCGCCCGGGCCACTTCATGCCAGCCTCGCTGCTGGACTCCCAGCTGGCTACCCTTGAACATCTCCAAGCCGACGAAGAAGGAGTGGTTGTGGACATCGAAACGCCCGTGCAGCAGATCGTTGACCAATCCGTGGAGTCGCTGCTCGGCCCGCGGGATGATGCCGCCAGGTTCCTGGTGGACCTCAAGGCCGCGCCATTCAACCTGGACGATTCCGCCGTGAAATGGGTTGAATCCACGCTGGCGTCCATGACTCTCGAAGAGAAAATCGGGCAACTTTTCATTAACCACAACAACGACTACTCGCCCGAGTACCTCGACGGTGTCCTGGAGAACTTCCATGTGGGTGGCATGCGGTACCGCCCCGGTCCGTCCGCGGCGGTGCAGGAACACATCCGGTACGCGCAGTCCAAGACGCGGATTCCGTTGTTGGTGGCATCGAACCCGGAGATGGGCGGCGCGGGAAGCTGCGATGACGGCACGTTCGTCTCCACGCACCTGCAGGCCGGTTCGCACCCGGACAAGTCGATCGCACGCCGCATGGGCGAGGTTGCCGGCGTCGAAACCGCTGCCCTTGGCTGCAATTGGGCATTCGCGCCGATCGTGGACATCCACTACAACTGGCGGAACACCGTCATCTCCACGCGCGCCTTCGGCAACACCCCGGAGATTGTGGTGGAGCGGGCCAAGGAGTACTTCGACGGCATCAGCGAGTCGCCCACGGTCTGTGCCATGAAGCACTTTCCCGGCGACGGAATCGACGAGCGCGACCAGCACGTAGTCACCTCCTACAACACCCTGGGCTACGAGGAATGGAACCGCACGTACGGGCACGTGTACCGGGAGATGATCGGGCACGGCGTGCAGTCGATCATGGTGGGGCATATTGGTGCGCCCGAGGTTTCCCGGCATTTCCGCCCCGGGTTGGCGGACGCGGAGATCCGTCCCGCGACGCTCGCGCCTGAGCTGCTGCAGGACCTGCTTCGCGGCGAACTGGGCTTCAACGGCCTGGTGCTCACGGACGCTTCGCTCATGGTGGGCCTGACGCAGGCCATGAAGCGGCGCGACCTGGTGCCCGCGACGATTGCCGCCGGTTGCGACATGTTCCTCTTCTTCCGCAACCCGGAGGAGGACTTCCAGTTCATGCTCGATGGCTACAAATCGGGCGTCATCTCCGATTCCCGCCTTGAAGATGCCTTGCGGAGGATCCTCGGGCTGAAGGCGAGCCTGGGGCTGCACGTTCGCACCCAGCTGGTTCCACCAGCGGAAGGGCTGGCTGTGATCGGCAGCGAAGCCCACAAGGCGATCGCCGCTGACATCGCGGACAAAACTGTCACCCTGGTCAAGGACACCGCCCACAACCTGCCCATCACGCCGGAAACCCACAAGCGCATCCGGCTTTACGGCATCTCGGGTGGGGCGGACTTCACACGGGCCGATCCGCTGGCCTATCTGGACACTGTCAAGGAAGAGCTCGAAGCCGCGGGGTTTGCGGTTGACGTGTTCAAGACGGCCGAGCAGCGGGAAGCCGCGGGGGAGGCGGGCATGAACTTCATGCGGGTCCTCTCCGAGGAAGCCACTGCCGACTACTCCGAGCGTTATGATGCTGCCTTCGTTTTCGCCAACGTGAAGGGTTTCGCGCAGGAAGCGGCCATTCGTATCAAGTGGTCCTCGCCCATGGCTGCCGAGATCCCCTGGTACGCCACGGAGGTGCCCACGGTGTTCGTTTCCTTGAACCAGCCGAACCACCTGATCGACGTGCCCATGGTCAAAACCGCCATCCACGCCCACGCTGGGACGCTCGAAGCAATCCGTGCCACCATCCAGAAAATCCAAGGAAAGTCCGAATTCCAGGGAACGTTCAACGAGAACGTCTTCTGCGATTCGTTCGACACCCGCCTCTAGCTCCTGGCTCTCAGCCGGGAGGCTTTGATACGGGGGCGCGCCCTCCCCGCCATCACGGAGGACGCGCGGAATGCCCGGTACTGCCCACAAGGCCGTGCCGGGCATTTTCCATTCCGGCGTCACGATCCGGAGGGCCGCGTCTCTCACCTAAGTGAGGCCTTAGAGCCTGACGGAGCTTGATGGGAGTGTCGATCTGCAGTGCAGGAAAAAGGTAGAAGAGCGCAGCTGGGTTTGATCCTGCTGGGAAGTCATGTGTTTGTTGGATCGGCGACCGGCCTTGTCGTCTCGGGGTGGATGGCCGATGACTACCACTTGCACACAGACCAGACCCTCCTGCATCCTTTGTGGCTTGGCCTTATGAGCGGTGCCCTTCTTGCTGTTGTCGGTGTGCTTTGGCGGGGCCTGCGGCGTCGGGCACTTGCCAGGGCTTTCGCGACGAGGGGCGCGGGGGCCGCTCAGAACGGCTACCCACCTTCCGTAGAATAGGAGCCATGACTTCCTCGCCTGAGACCTCCGTTGCCCGCGCCCGCCTTCTTGAACTCATCAAAGAACTGGCGGTGGTCCGCGGGAAGGTGATCCTCTCCAGCGGGAAGGAAGCCGACTACTACATTGACCTCCGCCGCATCACCCTCCACCACGAAGCCTCCAAACTGGTGGGCCAGGTCATGTTGGCAATGATTGACGACGCCGGGATCCCGCTTGAGTGCGCTGGCGGGCTCACCATGGGTGCCGACCCCGTCGGTACTGCCGTGATGCACGCCGCCGTTGACGCAGGCCGCGTGGTTGACGCGTTCGTTGTCCGCAAGGCACAGAAGTCGTACGGCATGGGTCGCCAGGTGGAAGGTCCTTCCGTTGAAGGCCGCAACGTGGTGGTCCTCGAGGACACCTCCACCACCGGCGGGTCCGCGCTGACCGCCGTCGAAGGTGTCCGCAAGGCGGGCGGCAACGTAGTGGCCGTCGCCGTGATCGTGGATCGCAACACTGGCGCCAAGGAAAAGATCGAAGCCGAAACCGGCGTTCCGTACCTCTTCGCGTTCGGCAAGGACGAACTCGGCCTCGACTAAGGAAAATGCGGCAGGGGGCGCCCTCAAGGGCGCATCCTACGGGCATCCGCGGTGCACTTTCCACGGGGCTGTAAGGCCGTGCTTTCGAAGCCTATGCTTGCTGCGTGGGCGTTCAGGTAGGGAAACTTCCGGCACCGCCGGAAGTAGAGGAAGACCTCCCGCTGCCCGCCACGCCTGCACCGGGCCCTGAGCCCGGAGCGGGGACGGAGCCGGCGGAGGATCCGGGTTCATGGGCCCGGATCCTGCCTTATGCTGCCCGGTTGAAGAAGACGTCCCGACGTAACTTCCTCATCACCGCCGGCGCCTCTGCCGCGCTCGCGGGGGACATGCTCTTCACCCGCCATGTGCAGGCCGAACGCCGCGCTCCGAAGATCCTCCGCGTTCCGGACTCCTTCGCGGACCTGTACTTCCCGAAGGCCAGTTGGATCCTCTTTCCGGGTTACAAAACCAGCTGGGAAGAGGCCCAGTGGATTCTCAACTCACTGCGGCCTGCCCTGCACCAGCGGGGACGCCTGGCCGCCGTCGGATACTCCAACCTGGGGTTGGACGTTGACGAGGTTGTCCGCGAACTCGTCCTCCACGTCCGCGAGCTGGGCCTGGAGAAGCTGTACTTCTACGGCCACAGCTTCGGCGGGATGCTGGCCACACAGGTCGCGGCCCGCTTGCTGGAATTGCACGGTGTGGAAACCGAACTGATCGTCCTGGATTCCAGTCCCTTCAGCCGGGCCGATGTCTTGGACCAAAGCTGGTTCGACGGCGTGGTATTCCTTTACGAGAACGGCTTCCGCATTCCGTCGGTCCTCCGCGGCGGCTACGAATTGGGGGAGCGGCTGGTCCATAAGGACGAGCGCTCCTGGCGGCAGATCCTGGACCAAACCGCCGAGCAACTCTCGCCGATCGCGCCGTCGAGTGTGCTGGTCCAGACTGAGTCCGCCTACATCTACCATTTCGATGGGCTGCGCTTCGTGGGAAAGCTGGGCCCGGCAAAGATGGCCTACATGGGCAACTCAGCTGATGCCACCGTGAACTACGTGACGGCCCGTGCCGGGTGGAGCAGGGTGTTCGCCGAGAACATGAAGCTGCCCATCCTCAGTACCGAGGGAGCACGGCCGGCCCACGCCAGCCCACAATGGAACGCTGATGTCTACAGGCCGTTGTTGGAGCATGTGCAAAACCAGTTGGAGCCGTTGCCTGCCACCCCCGAAGAGCCGTCCTACAAGGAACCGAACGGCCGGATTATCCGCCCGGCATAGGTCTAGGAGCCGTGGCGCAGGGTTTCAACCTCGACGGCGGTCAGGCCCGCCTCGCGCAGGAAGGCGCCGGCGTCGCCGAACTCGCGGGCAAAACCAACCAGGAAATGCCGGATGGCAGCTTCCGGGCTTTGCAGGATCATGAGATCGGGGCTGAAGTATTGGGCCGGGGTTGAAGGTACGTGCAGCCGCCACGTGGCAGCCATGGTTTCCAGAACGCTAGGCAGGTTGGCAGTGGTTGCCGTGTAGTCGTTCACCACGGCTTCGTTTGAAGCGCCGGAGGCCATGAGCGCCAAGGCCGACACCACACCCGTCCGGTCCTTGCCCAAGGAGCAATGGATCAAAGTCCTTTTTCCTTGCGCCACAGGTCGCAGCGCATCCGCAGCCCATTCAGGCCGGATACGGAGCCAGCCCAGGTAGAGATCGCCCAAATCTTCCGGCGTCTCCACAGCCTGCAGCGATCCGGCAACTGCGTTGGGATCCAGCGGGTTGTTGATCAGTTCCGGCGAGCCCTCGCTGACCAACCACGGAACCATGGTCCGCTCGAGTTCGCTTCGGAGGTCGACGATGGCCTGGATGCCGTGTTCCGCCAAAAAATCCGACGTTGACGCGGCATCCAGGCCAAATGGCTGGCTCCCCCTGAGAATCCGGCCGCCGGCCAGGGGACGCAGATTGAGCACAGCCATGGTGGAGTCCTTAGATCTGGCTCTTGAGGTCGGCCACGGAGTTCAGGACCTGGTTGGGCCGGAACGGGAAGGACACGATCTCATCGCGCTGGGTGATGCCGCTGAGGACCAGGACGGTGTGGAGGCCCGCTTCCATGCCCGCGATGATGTCCGTGTCCATGCGGTCGCCGATCATGGCGGTGGTTTCGGAGTGGGCATCGATCTGGTTCATGGCCGAGCGGAACATCATGGGGTTCGGTTTGCCCACAATGTACGGTTCGCGGCCGGTGGCCTTGGTGATCATTGCCGCGATGGCGCCCGTCGCGGGGAGGGGGCCGTCCTTGGAGGGGCCGGTGGCGTCCGGGTTGGTGGCGATGAAGCGGGCGCCGGCCAGGATGTGGCGGACTGCCATGGTGATTGCCTCGAAGGAGTAGGTGCGGGTTTCGCCGAGGACCACGAAGTCGGGGTCGGTGTCCGTGAGGATAAACCCGGCCTCGTGCAGGGCGGTGGTGAGGCCTGCTTCGCCGATGGTGTAGGCGCGGTTTCCGGAGTCCGAGGACTTGACCTGGTCCTTAAGGAACTGGGCCGTGGCCAGGGCAGAGGTCCAGATGTTTTCTTCCGGGATCTCAAGTCCGGAGGCGCGCAGGCGTGCTGCCAGGTCCCTGGGGGTGAAAATCGAGTTGTTGGTCAACACGAGGAAGCGCTTGGAGGTATCCACCCAGCGCTGGATGAGCTCGGCGGCTCCGGGGATTGCCTGGTTTTCGTGGACCAGTACGCCGTCCATGTCCGTCAGCCAACACTCGATTTCATGGCCGTTGCGGTACACGGAGTCGGACGTCTGGGGCGTGGATTCTTCTGCCATATTTGCCTCCGGCTGGGATTGTTCATGCACTGCGTCCCAGTCTTTCATTATTCGGACCGCCAGACACCCCGGGGTCTTGCTATGTGGATAGATCTCCCCATGCCGAAAGCGGACTTTGACTTGCGGCCACCTCCCTCGGCTGCACTACCCTTGTGGCTGCGCAGGCGTCCCGCAACCGTGGATCGGGGGATCGACACGGTGACTTCAGAGGCGTCGGCGCGGACCAGGTCCCCTGTTCTGATCGCCATACCGGCATCGCAAGACGCCGGTCTCCTGAAAGGGCCCTGCCACATGAGCAACACCAACGGAGCGCCGCCTCCCTACAACCCCGACGGCGTTCCCCAGCCGCGCTATGACACCAGCCAAGGGCAGTATCAGCAGTACCAGCCAGGCCAGGCGCAGCCGATGTACAGGCCGGAGGAAGAACACCGGGCCAGCCCTCAACAAGCATCGGGCAACCCCCACGAAGCCCCCACGCAGGCGTTCCCGGCGCAGCCTGGGTACCCCGGCCAGAACGAGGCCCCGACCCAGGCGTTCCCAACCCAGCCCGGCGGCGCAGGCCAGCCCCCGTACCCCGGCCAGCCCGGCGGACCCAACCCCAACCCCGGCGGCCACAACAAGAAGGCGCTGTTCCTGATCCTCGGCGGGATCGCCGTCGTCGTGGTTATTGCGCTGGTGGTGGTCTTCGCCTGGCTGATCCCTTCGGCTGCCAAGCCCGTGGCCGTGGACACCGCCACGCCAAGCGCGGAGGCCAACGATGCTGCCTCGGACCCCTCCGCAGAAGCGGACCCTTCCGGGGAGGCCGAGCCATCTGCGGAAGCCGAGCCGTCAGCGTCCTCGGACATCCCCGCCGGCGCCATCCCGCTCCCCGCAGGGTGGGACCAACTGGCAGGCCCCAGCAACGTGCCCGCGGACGGCGATCCGTTGTTCAGCAAGTGGGTGACGGGCGAATCGTCGTTCCAGTACCTGGCGGAATGGACGCACGACGAGTCGTTCGGCATCACCAAGGACCCCTCCACTGGCGAGGAAATCCAGAAGAAGGCCCAAGGCACCACTGAAACCGATGGCGACGGCATCGCGGTGGCATACGCCTTCTTCGCTGAATCCGACGAAGGGAAGTTCGGCAAGGATCCCGCCGATGTCAAGAAAGCCATCACGGACATCGAAGCCCGCTACAAAGGCATGACCGCCACGGAATTGCCGCAGAACCTGGTGGGCCACAAATGTGCGTCGGACTTCAAGACCACCATGCCGGAGACCCGCGAATTCCGCCGCGGGGCAGCTGTGGTGGTCGGGTTCACGTGCACCAACGCCCGTGGCGAAGAGATCCAGGCCGTCAACCTGTTCTCCGTCACGCCGTGGGGTACCCCGCAGATGCTGGGCGTGAGCGGACACAAGACCTACTGGGACGCACACCCGGGCCTCATGCAACAGTTGGCCAACTCCTACCGCATCAACAAGTGGAAGGTGGGCTAGCCGCCCCGTTCGGCTGGGCGGGCACCGGGCACCGGGCACTGGGCACTGGGCGCGCGGCTAAAGTTGAAGGGTGACTGACCTCCCCCCTGAAGCCTTCGGGCCCAACGCAGCCCAGCCCGCCCCTGACGCAACCCCCGCGGAAGGCGAGGCGGAAGCGAAGGCGGAGGTCGGCGTCGGGCCTTGGGAAGGCGAGTGGCCCGAGGGCGAGCACTGGGACCCGGACCTGCTGCGCGACGGCGACCGCCGCAACGTGGTGGACCAGTACCGTTACTGGAAGCACGACTCGATCGTGGCGGACCTGGATTCCAAGCGCCACGACTTCCACATCGCGATCGAGAACTGGCAGCACGACCTCAACATCGGCACCGTGGTTCGCACCGCGAACGCCTTCCTCGCCAAGGAGGTCCACATCATCGGACGACGGCGGTGGAACCGTCGCGGGGCCATGGTCACCGACCGCTACCAGCACGTCCGCCACCACCCGACCGTTGAGGATTTTGTCCAGTGGGCGGAGGCGGAGGGGCTCGCAGTGATCGGGATCGACATCTTCCCGGATTCGGTGCCGCTGGAGACCTACGACCTCCCGCAGAAGTGCGTGCTGGTCTTCGGACAGGAAGGTCCGGGCCTCACGCCGGAAGTGCACGATGCCGCCGTCGCCACGCTGTCCATCGAGCAATTCGGCTCCACGCGCTCCATGAACGCCGCCTCCGCCGCAGCCATTGCCATGCACGCCTGGGTGCGCCGGCACGTGTTCAACCAGAAGGTGTCCTAGCACCCCCCGCCGAGATGGCATTTAATGCCAATCCGGAGCGCCGGGATTGTCATTAAATGGCAACTCGGCGGGGTGATCGCGGCGGGAGCTGTGGATAACCCGGCAGGGTGCCTTGCGGAATAGCAACAATGGGGAATGCGCAGGAAAGAACTACCGGAGCACCTCACATCAGGTTCATTCTCCGTGCGCGCATCGGACAAGGCTGGCGTACCCCGGTCGCGGACCCACGCCAACGACCTGCTCCTGGTTTCCAGGGGTATCCGGGTGCCCGCCGCGTCCGATGCTTCCGGAGCTGCAGCCCTGCGCGCCTACACAGACCTTGACGACACCTCGGTGCTCGTATCCCTCACTGCGGCAAGAATCTGGGGCATTCCCTTGCCTGGTCACTGCAATGGTGATTGGCGTATACACGTCGCCCGCCGTAGGGGGTTCAGCTTTCCCCGCCGCGTGAACGTGGTGGGCCACCTGCTAACTCTCCTTCCGGAGGAGGCCGTTGAGCACGACGGCGTCAGGCTCACCTCGCCTGCCCGGACATGGTTGGACCTGGCCTCGCGATTGACCGTGGATGACCTGGTGGCTGCCGGTGACCACCTGGTGTGCTCCCACGGCGCGGAGTTCCCTGTTCCAAAGGCGGCTTTGTGCAGACTTGACGAGTTGGCCGCGATCGCGGAACGCCATCCTGGCATGCGCGGAGTGCGGGTCGCGAGGGCAGCCCTCGAGCTCATCCGCGTAGGGGCAGACTCGGCGCCGGAATCACACATGCGGCTGTCGCTGGTCAACGCAAACCTGCCAGAGCCCGAATTGAATCACGTGGTGCGCAACAACCTGGGCCAGGCGGTCCTCTGGCCGGACGGAGCGTACCGGGAGTTTAGGGTCTCACTCCAATACGACGGGCAGCATCACGCTGGCCCCGAGCAGCATCTGAGGGACATTGAACGCCAGGAAAGATCGCTTGCCCACGGCTGGTTGGAGGTCCGCATCTCCAAGCGCGACCTCGAAGGTGAGCGGCCCGCCGTCGTACATAAAGTTCGCCGCGCGCTGATCAGCCGAGGTTGGTCGCCGAAGTGACAGTTAATGACAATGTCAAGGCTCAGGACTGTCATTAAATGCCAACTCGGCGCCACTGTTACCAGCCCGCGTGACCGGAAACACGGCGCCCGGATGGTTGTCGCTAGGATGGTGCTAGCCGTAAGCGGTCTACTCCAGGGTCACCAACCCACAGACGAATTCAGCATAGGAGTCACCATGCCCATTGCAACCCCAGAGATTTACTCCGAGATGATCGACCGCGCAAAGGCTGGCGGATTCGCCTTCCCCGCGGTCAACGTGACGTCGTCGCAGACTCTGAACGCTGCGATCCGCGGTTTCGCCGAGGCCGAATCCGACGGCATCATCCAGGTTTCTACCGGTGGCGCTGCCTACTGGTCCGGCGCCTCCGTCAAGGACATGGTGGCCGGTTCCCTCGGCTTCGCCGCGTTCGCCCGCGAAGTTGCCAAGAACTACAACGTCAACATTGCCCTGCACACGGACCACTGCCCGCAGGACAAGCTCGAGGGCTTCGTCCTCCCACTGCTGGCCGCTTCCGAGGAAGCCGTCAAGGCCGGCAAGGACCCCATCTTCAACTCCCACATGTGGGACGGCTCGCACGAGACGCTTGAAGACAACCTGCGCATCGGGCGCGAACTGCTGCAGCGCGCGGCTGCCGCCAAGATCATCCTCGAGGTGGAAATCGGTACCGTCGGCGGTGAAGAAGACGGCGTGGAGAACGAGATCAACGACAAGCTCTACACCACCACCGAGGACGCCCTGGCTACCATCGAAGCCCTGGGCGCCGGCGAGAACGGCCGCTACCTGACTGCTCTCACCTTCGGCAACGTGCACGGCGTTTACAAGCCGGGCAACGTCAAGCTCCGCCCGGAACTGCTCAAGCAGATCCAGGCCGAGGTGGGCGCCAAGATCGGCAAGGAAAACCCCTTCGACCTCGTCTTCCACGGCGGTTCGGGCTCCACCGAGCAGGAAATCGCCGACGCTGTGTCCTTCGGTGTCATCAAGATGAACATCGACACCGACACCCAGTACGCCTTCACCCGTCCGGTGGCCGGCCACATGCTCGCCAACTACGACGGCGTGCTGAAGGTTGACGGCGGCCTGGGCAACAAGAAGACCTACGACCCCCGCGTCTGGGGTGCTTCGGCTGAAGCCGGCATGGCAGCACGCATTGTCGAGGCCGCCCAGCAGCTCGGATCGGCTGGCAAGACGTTCTAATGTCCGACGAATTCCGGAAGAACCTCATGGGGCCGGAGCCCACGCTCCTGCCCGCCGAAACCGATGTGTACCAGCACCTTGCCCTCGGCAAGGAAGCACTGGACCTCGTGGCGCAAAACCCCACGTCGTCCCTCCTGTGGGCCATCCTCGCAGAGGAAGCCTGGGCCGAAGGCCGGACCATCGAGTCCTACGCCTACGCCCGTGTTGGCTACCACCGCGGCCTGGACTCGTTGCGCCGGAACGGTTGGCGCGGCGTCGGACCCATCCCGTGGGAGCACGAACCCAACCAGGGCTTCCTGCGTGCGCTCTACGCGCTGGGCCGTGCTGCAGCCGCCATCGGTGAAGCAGACGAGCCCCAGCGGATCGAGCAGTTCCTGAACGATTCTGACCCGAAGGCCAAGGCAGCGATCGAAGCCCGGTAGTTCAAAAGCAACGCGGGGTCACTTAGGGCCCATCCCGGACGGGATTATGGGCGCTAAGAGACCCCGCGTTGGTTCAAACGACGACGGCGACCCTCACCGAAGTGGTGAGGGTCGCCGTCGTCGTTTACCCGCCCAAGTAGCTGGCAGTAGTGGTTGCTATGAGCGAAGCGCTCAAAACAACAACAAATGCGAGCCAGTTGGGGAAAAGGCGGGAACTAGGCCTTGCGGGGGATGCCCGTGCGTGCCATGGCTTCGGCGTAAGCGGCGTGGATGGCGTCGAGGTATTCCTGCTGGCGCTCGGGGGTTCCGGCGAAGGAACGGCCACCGAGCGAGCGGACCTTGAACGTCTTGAAACCGCGGCGGGCGATGCTCGCAGGGGCGGCCTTCATGAGCTGGTCCGCCAGGCGGTGTGCCTCGTTGCCGTGTGCCACCAGTGCGGACGTGCGCGGCAGGAGCTGGAGCAGGCGCAGGAGCGGCTTGAGGCCCTCGGTGATGTTGGCGGGGGTGAGCTTGCCGGGTTCCTCGTTGGGTTCGATCCACGGGTAGGCGTTCCACGGAATGACGTATTCCGGACGCAGGCCCAGCTGCCACTGCATGCCGAGCATGCGCGTGGTGGCCTCGTCATCCCCGGGCTTGATGAAGCCTTCGCCGGACGTGGTGCGCTGGTTGGAGAAAAGGCTGACGATGCGGCAGTCGTCCATGCTGTGCGCGGGGTCGATGTAGAGGACCTCGCTGCCTGGCTTCTGTTCCTTGAGGGAATCGCACAGTCCATTGACCTCGGCGATGTGGTCTTCGTAACGGCGGTTCCAGAGGAGTTGTTCGGGTGAGTCAATCGCCAGGTCTTGCATCAGAAGTTTGGTCTCCTAGGTGTCACAGCGCGCACCAATCGAACCGGCCGCGGACATGGCGCAGCGGACGCTCAAAGGGTGCTGTTGGGGGCTGGTTAACCTTACCGGACTGTGGAGGTGGTAGTGTCCCGCCTCCGGCGTGCCGATAGATTAAGACGCGGCGTGTTGCGGCCCGGCGTGGCGGAGATCTCGCTGGCAGCAGGATCCTCCCAACGAAACATTTCCGCAGGTCAGCAGTCTTACCGTTGACTTTGCCCCAGCCAAATGATGGGTTGTTAGCAACGGTTTTGGGGGAAACCAGTACGGGCCCCCATATCCCGGCTCCCTGGCCGGGCCGCCGCAAACATCTACCGTGGGGGTACAAAGTGGTTGCAACACATGAAGCATCGCCGGACATCGATCAACGCCCAAGCAATGCTCCAAGAATCCGGGCCATCCTGGCCGGCGGCCTGGTCCTGGGAGTAGGTGCCGCCATCACACTGGCTGCCTGGAACGACTCCGAATTCGCACAAGGCACCTTCACGGCAGGCGCCTTCAACCTCCAAGGAAGCACCGACGGCACCACCTTCGCGGAGCACCCCGTCGGCTCGCCGGCCACGTTGAGTTTTACGGCGAACCCGGGCAACCTCGCACCCGGCGACGTGGTCACCGCGCCCTTCGCCGTGCGGTTGGATGACTCGACCACCAACGACGCAACCGTCACTCTTTCCACCGAGGCGTCCACCGGTTCCCTGACCGGTCTCACGTACTCACTGACACGCTCGACGGCGTTCGGTTGCGGCGAGGCGGTCACCGGCACCTTGGTGACTGCCGGCCAGGCATTGGGCACGACGCCGGGGAGCGTCACCTTCGCGCTGACGCAAGGCGCAGGGACCGACCCGGGAGATGCCGTAAACCTCTGCTTCAGGATCACGGCAGATACCAACCTGGTTCAATCCCAAACCGGGACCACCACCTGGGAGTTCGCGGCGGAATCCCAGTGATCCATGGGCATCCAACACTCAACGACGCGCCGCGGAAAGAGGCAGCGGCGCGAGGTGTTCCTGCGGCTCCGGGCACTCCTTGCCGGGGCCTTGGCGCTGGGCGTTGGTGGCTCGGTCACCTTGGCGGCGTGGACTGACAGCGACTATGCCACGGGGACCTTCGGCGCCAGCGTCTTTGTCACCGAATCCAATGTCACCAAGCCCTACAGTGCGGCCGGAGCGTGGAGTACCAATGACGTGGCGCCTGGCGGGGCCCTGGTCTTCACCGCTACCGCGATGAGCCCCGGGACGGTTGCCTACGCACCATTTGCCATCCGGACCAAGGCGAATTCCGTAGCCGGAGAAGTGGTGCTTGGCGTTCCTGCCGTCACCAGCAGCGGAACGGGCACCTCGGACCTTGGAGCCGCATTGCGGTACCGGGTGGTCCGCTCAGCCACGTGCGACGCTTCCGCCTTTACCGGGACGCCCGCCTTCGTGGTGGGCAGCGACGGGACCAAGCCCTTCACGCAGGGGCAAGCGGCCGGCGTCGTGAATCCGCTGGCGGCTGCCACCGCAACATTGCCGGGGGCGCCCACGCAGTTCTGCTTCGAAGTGACGCTGCCCGTGGGGGCGAACAACGCCCTCCAGGGCCAGACGGCGACGGCCACCTGGCAGTTCACGGCTGCCTCGAGCTCATGAGCAGCAGTCCCTGGCCCCGCCGGCTCCGCGAGGGCCTGTTGAACATCGCGGCCGCCGGTGGTGCCGTGTGCATCCTGGCCGTCCTCGCCGCCGTCGTGTTCAATATCTCCCTGGTCCTGTTCAAGACCGGCTCCATGTCCCCGGCGATTCCGGCAGGGTCGTTGGCGCTGGTCCGCGAGGTACCGGCCGCGGATGTCCGGGTGGGGGACGTTGTCACCGTGGACCGCGCCGGGAAGCTGCCCATCACACACCGCGTGCAGACCATCCAGCCCGCGGAAGGGGAATCCCGGACCATCACCATGAAGGGCGACGCCAACGCCCAGCCAGACCCCGCACCCTACGTCGTGGAACGGGTCCGCGTCGTGCTGTGGTCCGTCCCCGGGCTCGCTTACCCGCTCGCCGCCGCCGCAAATCCAGTTGTCCTCGGCGCCACCACGGTAGCCGTTGCAGCGCTGGTGACCTGGGTGATGTGGCCCAGGTCCCGGCGCCGGCCGCGTGCGGAACAGCAAGGTGGGCGCAAAGGCGGGCGGCATGCGGCTGCGTAGTTGGGGGTTCGGCGTGGCAGGGCTGGCGGTGCTGGTAGCGGCAGCATTCCCTGCCGGTGCTGTGGCGTCGTCCGGCGCGGCTTGGCTGGTTGCGCCCGGCGTGGCGACACCGACGCCGGACGGCTCGCCTGGCGTCCCGCCGTCAGGCTGGTTGGAGCTCGACGGCGGACCGGCCAGCCAGGTGCACCAGCTCACCCCCGGCGGCACTGCCCACTGGACGGTGGACGTGAAAGTCCAGGGTGAGCCGGCCAGCGCCTTGGAAGTGTGGCTGGAACCCGGTTCCGTTACGGCGGAAGAGCAAGTGCTTCGCGATCACCTCAGCGTGGAACTGCAGGCCTGCGGGCAACCGTGGGTGGACGGTGCTTGTGCCGGAGGGCTGCAGGAGTTGCTGGAACCCACCGCGCTCGCCGATGCCGAGGGCGCACGGGTGCAACTGGAGCAGCCCGGGCCCGATGGTTCCCTTGGTACGTACGTGCTTGTCACGGCCTCGCTCGCCAACGATGCCCCGCAGGAAGTCCAGGGAATGCAGACGCGCCTGGTCTTGGGTGTCCACGGCGCGGGCGATGATCTTGGCGGCGCCGGCTCGGGTGGTGAAGACGGGCCGCCCGGAGGTGCCGGCTCAAGTGGCGGTGCTGGCTCGAGTGGCGGCGGCGGCTCAAGTGGCGGTGCTGGCTCCGGTGGCGACGCCGGCAGCGGTTCCGGGGATGGCAGCCACAGTCCCGGCGGCTCCGGGGCGAACCACCCAACCGCACCAGGGCAGGGAACCCAGGCGCCGCCGTCGGGCATTCTTTCCGAAACCGGTGCCAAGCTGGCCGGGTTCGCACTGCTGGGCGCGCTCGCTGTCGGCGCAGGCTTCGCGTTGTCCGGCCTGCGGGGCGGGACGGGACTGCGGGGCGGGAGAGGATTGCGGGCTGGGGCGGGTTTCCGGGGCGGGCGCGCATGAGGGCGCGCTTGGTGCTGGCCGGGCTGGCCGTGGCGCTGGGGATGGTGTTGTCCACAGCAAACCCTCCGGCGGTCACCGAAGCGGTGTGGGAGCGGAACGCCTATGCGACAGGCAGCTTTGGCACCGTCACCATTCCGGCACCGACGCTCAACGGCCAGTGCACCTATAACCCGGGGCCGCTGGGACTGAACTCGTATGTGCGGATCTTCTGGTTGCCACCGGCGGGCTACACCCTGGCCCAGGCCGAGATGCAGGCGTCCACGAGCGGGCTGGGCTCCGCCCTGGCCCCCTTGACCGGATACAACCTGGCTACGAACACCACGGGGGATGCCACCACTGGGTACGTCACGGACGTCCGGACCAACCTGCTGGGCGGACTCCTGGGCCTGGGGACTGAGCTTCAGCTGGCGATCGTGATCAAGGATCCCACCACCGGGTGGACCTCAAAATCCGCCTCCGTGGCGTCCAACGCCGGCCTGATTGGCGGGCTTGGCGGGAACTGCAGGAACCTGCCTGCGGGTTCCTGATGCCGTACAAGACCGCAAGCCGCCCCGCCGCCATCAAAACTTCACGCGACCGCCGTCGAACGCTCCTTGACACCAGACTTTCAGGGCTCATCGGCTAAACTTGGCTGGTAAGAGCCCCGAACCTCTTGCGTTGGCTGCCGTCCTGGTGGCCACACCGGTAACCTCGGGGCATTCTCATGTACGGCGCCCAGCCACAGCGGCTCGGCCCGAAAAGAATGGGGGAGGATCCCATGCCCGCAATCGTGATCGTCGGAGCCCAGTGGGGCGACGAAGGCAAAGGCAAAGCAACCGACCTGCTCGGTGGCCGCGTTGACTACGTGGTCAAGCCCAACGGCGGAAACAACGCCGGGCACACCGTGGTTGTTGGCGGTGAGAAGTACGAGCTCAAGCTCCTTCCCGCAGGCATCCTGAGCCCCAACGCCATTCCGATTATTGGCAACGGTTGCGTGGTGAACCTCGAAGCACTCTTCCAGGAGATCGACGGCCTCGAAGCCCGCGGCGCCGATACCTCCCGCCTGCGCGTATCCGCCAACGCCCACCTGGTTGCGCCGTACCACCAGGTTCTGGACAAGGTGACCGAACGCTTCCTTGGCAGCCGCGCCATCGGAACCACCGGCCGCGGCATTGGCCCCGCCTACATGGACAAGGTGGCCCGCCTGGGCATCCGCGTCCAGGACGTCTTCGACGAGTCCATCCTCCGCCAGAAGGTGGAAGGCTCGCTGCGCCAGAAGAACGAACTGCTGGTCAAGATCTACAACCGCCGCAGCGTTGTGGTTGAAGAGATCGTGGAGTACTTCCTGTCCTTCGCCGAGCGCCTGCGCCCGCTGGTCATCGACAGCACCCTCGAGCTCAACAACGCTTTGGACGAGGGCAAGGTAGTGCTTATGGAAGGCGGCCAGGCAACGTTCCTGGACGTGGACCACGGCACCTACCCCTTCGTCACCTCCTCCAACCCGACGGCCGGCGGCGCTTCCGTGGGTTCCGGCATTGGACCTACCCGCATCTCCCGCTCCATCGGCATCATCAAGGCCTACACCACGCGTGTTGGTGCCGGCCCGTTCCCGACGGAACTCTTCGACGAGATGGGCGTGTACCTGCAGAAGACCGGCGGTGAGTTCGGCGTGAACACCGGACGCCCCCGCCGCTGCGGTTGGTACGACGCCGTCCTGGCCCGCCACGCCTCCCGCGTCAACGGCTTCACGGACTACTTCGTCACCAAGCTGGACGTGCTCACCGGCATCAAGCAGATTCCCGTGTGCGTGGCCTACGACGTTGACGGCGTCCGCCACGACGAGATGCCCATGACTCAGACCGAGTTCCACCACGCCGTGCCCATCTTCGAGTACTTCGACGGCTGGACCGAGGACATCACCGGCGCCCGGACCCTGGAGGACCTCCCCGAGAACGCCCGCAACTACGTGCTGGCCCTCGAGAAGCTCTCCGGCACGCGCTTCTCCGCGATCGGCGTCGGCCCGGACCGCGACCAGACGATCGTGGTGCACGACCTGATCAACGACTAGGGCGTGTCTCCTAAATATCGGGCGCTGTAGCGGGGATCCTTGATGGGTGTCTCGTACTTCT
The DNA here is from genome assembly GCF_044391085.1 of Paenarthrobacter sp. NPDC018779. Lineage (NCBI taxonomy): Bacteria > Bacillati > Actinomycetota > Actinomycetes > Micrococcales > Micrococcaceae > Paenarthrobacter > Paenarthrobacter sp. NPDC018779. Next base: position 41,223 of record NZ_JBIRZS010000029.1, read on the forward strand.
GTTTTGACTGATGGGCAGTGGGCCCGCATTCAGCCGTTGCTGCCGTCCTCTGTTGGCCGCCGGGGTCGTCCTTTCCGGGACGACCGCCGGGTCGTTGAAGGCATCATCTACAGGTACCGGTGCGGGATCGCCTGGCGGGATGTGCCGGCGGAATTCGGCCCGTGGCAGACGATCTGGAAGCGTCACCGCCGCTACAGCGGTGACGGAACCTGGGACAGCATCCTGGCCGCGCTGCTGACGGCCGCGGATGCCTGTGGTGAAGTGGATTGGTCCGTCTCGGTGGACTCGACGGTGAA
>NZ_JBIRZS010000030.1:0-37030 GCF_044391085.1 Paenarthrobacter sp. NPDC018779
AATGCGGGCCCACTGCCCATCAGTCAAAACAGAAGTACGAGACACACATCAAGCATCCCCGCTAAAGAGCCCGGGTTTTAGGAGACACGCCCTAAGTGGGGTTGGCAGAAATCAGGGAGGCTAGGATCAACACATGACCCTGGCCTCCCTGATTTTTGCCCTGATTGCGGCGCTGTTGCACGTGTACATCTTCACCATGGAGTCCATCACCTGGACCAAGCCCAAAACGTGGAAAACGTTCAGCATCACATCCCAGGCTGACGCAGAAACCACCAAGCCACTGGCCTACAACCAGGGTTTCTACAACCTGTTCCTGGCCATCGGAGCCTTTGCGGGCATCGTCGCAGTGTGGGCCGGTGCCCCGCAGGTGGGGTGGACGCTGGTTTTCAGCTCGTGCGGGTCCATGCTCTTGGCGGCGCTGGTCCTCGCGGCCAGCGGGCGGAAGTACCTCCGCGCCGCCACCACGCAGGGCATCACCCCGTTGATCGCCGTCGTGCTGGGAATCCTGGCCCTCCTCTAAAGCAACGCGGGGTCACTTCCGGCCCATGTATGCCGTCAAATTGGGCCTTAAGTGGCCCCGCGTTGCTTCTTAGTGCTCCGGCGGTCCGGCCTGGGCTGCGGCCTCATCCATCCACAGGACCTCCCAGTGGTGGCCGTCGAGGTCGCGGAAAGCGCGGCCGTACATGAAGCCGAGGTCCTGGGCGTCGTAGGTTTCAGAGCCGCCGGCCTCCAGCGCCTTGTTGGCCAACTCGTCCACGGCTTCACGGCTGTCCGCCGAAAGGGCGACGATGGCCGCCGTCGAATTCTTCGTATCGGCGATGGGCTGCTTGGTGAACTCGCTGAACTTCGCATGCGTGAGCAACATGGCGTAGATCGTGTCGCTGAAGACCACGCAGGCTGCGGTCTCGTCGGTGAAGTTCGGGTTGATGGAGTAGCCAAGGGCGGTGTAGAACGCCTTGGACGCCTCAAGATCGCTGACAGGCAGGTTCACAAAAATGGAGGTAGTCATGGCACTGATCCTGCCGGTGATTCGCCAAACCGTCCAGAGCGACCCACCGAGGTTCTTCCAGTAGGCGGAGGCCGCCAGCACACTGACTGGCGACCTCCGTTTCCCTACGGGATGTTGTGCCAGAACCAGCGGGCAACATCCACGACGAGTCGTGTGATGTTGACTACCAGGTTCCAGGCGCCCCATGGCTCCTTGCGTTTCCGCTTGGAAGTCATGCCGGTACCTCCTCCCAATGGAACAGGACGCGGCGCGCCGCCGGGCAACTGAACATTGCGCCGACGGTGCGTGGGCCATAGACTCAAGACGTGGCGTTTTGAGGTTCTATGGCCCTCTTTACCGCATCAATGAGCGCACCGCTCTGAACAGGGACCCGAGGCCAGTCGGGTCCATTGTTCTTTAACCGTGCAGTGGGCTAACGCCCACATGGCATCAGACTATCGTTTTATTCGCGGCTTTCAGCGGCGTCCTTCCTGTGAATCACTGTGCCGTCCACAGTGGCAGCGGTACCACGCCCGTGCTTCGGCCGGACTCATCGAGAAGGTGGCCCAGCCGTTTGTAGGTCCGGACCACCGCTTGCCGTGAGATCACCGAACTTCCCGGCGCCCGATCGGCAAGGTCGCGTTCGTAGGCCTGGGCTTCCAAGTAATCCCGTACCCAAAGAGTGACCACCAGGTTCTGTGTACCAAGGACCTGGGCGCTCAGGCGGCAGTTGCTTTGGGTCGCGAAGTAATGGCCAACATCGTCAACGTATTGCGCCGGAACGTTGAGCATGAGCGTCACCTCCCGCAGGCCCCTGTTCGCTGCGGTGGAGGAGTCGCACCTCAGTGTCATGTAGCCGGCCGCGAGGAACCGTTCCACCCGGCGTCGTGCGGTTTGTGGTGAAACGCCGCAAGCGGCACCCAGTTCTGCCCAACTGGCGCGACCGTCGTTGGCGAGTTCTTCCAAGAGCGCGGCGTCCAGGGGATCCGGCGCGTATCCTGCCGGCGCTGATTTGGATTCCGTGGAAACCATCCGCGCCCGCGCTGGTTCGAGGGTTCCGCTTCGCCACTCCGAGGCCTGCCGGTACAGCTTGGTAACGAAGACGACCTCCCGATCGGTGATGCCCGCCAGCCTGGGAAAGGATCCCGTGACAATGTCCATGAGTTCCTCGTGGCTGGACGCGAAGCAATCCATGAAGATGTCGTGCGAGCCGGTGACCATCGAGACAGTACCGAAGGCGGGTTCCGCACACAGGCGCTGGATCAAGGCCTCGCTGTCTCCAGGCATTGAGGACAGTTGGATGAACGCCGACCATCCGGCGCTGAGGTAGCGCTGTCCCGGTGAAGGCGTGATCCACGCCAATCCCTGTTCGGCCAAGATGTTCCAGCGGCGGGCAACGGTAGGGGCGGAGAGCCCCAAGGCGTCCGCGATCCTGCTCCATTCGGCCCGCGGATTGATCTGCAGGGCATTCACGATTTCGAGGTCCAGCTCGGCAATCATGGCTGATTCGTGCACTACTGCTCCGAGGGTAGCTAATTCGAACAATTCCATGGCAAGTGTAGTCGCCCGGCCTAACGTTGTGACTCGCATCACCCACCTCTCGACACTAGGACGTACATGGCAAGCAACACAGCTCCTCCGGCTACACAGGCCATAGCGCGCAGGACCATCGCCGGGATGATCCTGGCCATGGCGCTGATCGAATCCCTGAGCGGCGTCACGCAGGGATACCTCAACCCGATCCTTCCCGCGCTGGGACCGGTGTTCGAGATCGACGATCCCACCATCAACGGCATCTTCCTGATCTCCAACGTGAGCTTTGCCGTGCTCACGCCCATCATTTCGAGGCTCGGAGACAGTTACGGATACCGGCTGGTGTTGCGCTGCTCCACCGCGATCGTGACGCTCGGTGTACTGACCATGGCGCTGTGGCCGTCGCTCTGGACCGTGACACTTGGCGTTGTGATGCTGACCTGCGTGGTGGGTTTCATCCCACTCATGATGGGCATCCTCCGCGTGAGCAGCCCAGGCCACACCCGCACGGGCGTCAGCGTCATGATCGGCATGCTGATGATCATGGTGGGAGCGGGTGGACTGCTCGCCGGGATTGTGGGAGTCACCGAACCAACACTGGGATTCTGGGTTGCTGTCCCGTTCGCGTTGCTCGCGCTGGTCAGTTCGTTCGTCTTGCCCGACGCCGGGATCCCGACACGTGAGGGAATCGCCCTTGCGCCGTTGCTGGCTTGCTCGCTGGGCCTGATTGGCTTTGTTGTGGCGCTTTCGATGGCACCGGAATGGGGCTGTCTGGATCTCCGCACCGTGGGCACCGGACTCGTGGGACTGCTCCTTCTGGGCTACTGGGCCAGGCGCGACTTCAGGGCCGGACAGGGCCAGCGGTTCATGGACCTGAGGATGCTGGCCAACCCGCGAATCCGGACCATCTCGCTGGCCACCTTCTTCTTCGGATTCGCTTCCATCAGCTACTTCGGCACCAACGGCATCTTCCTGCATTCGGCTCCCGAAAAGTCTGGCTATGGCTTTGCGCTGAGCCCGCTCATGATCGCCATTGTCCTGGCGCTGGCCTCGGTGCTGTCCCTCGCGTCCTCACTGTTGACGGCAAAGGCCATGCGGAAGTTCGGGGAACGGGCCACCCTCGTGGCCGCGGGGCTGGTCTTGGCGGGCGGATTTGCACTCATGGCCGCAGGCCATGCGTCACTCCCGGGCTACTGTGCGGGCTTCGCACTGTTCAACGTGAGCCTGGGAATGTACCAGGCGGGCACGCGTGCCCTTTCCGTGGAAGGCGTCCCCTTGGAGGAAACCTCGACGGCGGCAGGGCTCAACGAGTTGGGGTTGTCCGTGGGGATCGCCGTGGGGGCAGCGGTGGTGAAGCTGATCTCGTCGGCTTTCGTGGAGTCCGGGCATATCTCTGAAACAGGGCTGTTCTGCATCTGGGGTGCGCTTGCCGTTGCTGCCCTGATCGCAGCGGTGGCGAGTGCCCGGTACCCCAAGCGTGCCGTCACGGAGGTGGCCGCATGAGTACCGGAGCTGGGAGTATCAAGCCAGGTACCGCCGTCGTGCTTGCAACCGAAAGTGACTTGAGAGCGGAACTGGGCGAAGCGGTGGAACGCTGGAAGGCTGACCTCCTTCACCTGAGCCACGCCATCCACGCCGATCCGGAACTGGGTGGGCAGGAGTTCCGGGCGGCGAAGCGCGTGCGGAAGCTGCTGCGGAAGGCCGGATTCACCTTCGACGCCGTTCAGCCAGGAGAGCCAACGGCGTTCAGCGCCCGCTACGGAAACGGGGACCTGGTGGTGGCACTATGCGTCGAATACGACGCCCTTCCCGCGATCGGGCACGCCTGCGGACACAATGTAAACGCCGCCAGTGCCGTGGGCGCAGCGTTGGCCTTGGCGGCCGTCGCGGACCAGGCTGGCCTCACGGTCAAGGTCCTGGGAACTCCCGCCGAAGAAACCACCGGCGGAAAGGTGGACCTCCTTGAGGAGGGCTTCTTCGATGACGTATCGCTGGCCATGATGGCGCACGCCGCGGCAAGCGACGTAGTGGGCGGGACCTCGCTGGCCATGGGCATGTGGGACGTGCTGTACGAGGGTCTGCCGGCCCACGCCGCCGCCTCACCGTGGGATGGCGTCAACGCCCTCGATGCGCTGATGATCGCCCAAACGGCCGTCGCGTACGCCCGGCAGCAACTGCCCCCGGGTTCCATCGTGTCGCTGATTGTTACCGAAGGGGGGAGCGCAGTGAATGTGATCCCCGAGCGTGCCCGCGCCAGCATCGAAATGCGGGCACCCAGCATCGATCAACTCAGGATCATCCAGGAGAAAACCAGGCGCTGCCTGGAAGCCGGTGCCCTGGCCAGCGGCTGCACGCTCCAGGTTACCCAGCACGGCAATGACTACGCGGAGCTCAACCAGGACGCGTTCCTTTCCGCCGCGTATCGCTCAGCCATGGAAGACCGGGGCAGGAGGGTCGCCGTCGACACAGCCCCCGTGGCCTCCACGGACATGGGCAACGTCTCCCGGGCAGTGCCGAGCATCCACCCCATGGTGGGCTACGAGGTTCGCGGCGCCGCCCACCACACTGCCGGATTCGCGGCCTTTGGGGCCTCCGCCGGCGCGGACCTTGCAGTCCTCGACGCGTCCTTCGCGCTGGCTGCCGCGGCCTGCGCGGCCGCGGTGGATCCGGTGGAACGGGAACGACTGGTCCGGCGCACGGCGGGTTGATCGCTGGCCCCCTGTGCGTGCCGGGCGGAGAATGGAGGCAGCACGAGGTTGGGAGGGCCATGGAGGATCCACGGCATCTGGAAACTCCCGCCGGACAGGCTGCGGCCGTGCGGCGGGACCCAGCGATCGACCTTGTCCGCTTCACCTGCCTGCTCCTGGTGGTGGCTGCCCACTGCATGATGGTCAGCCCGGTCCTCCACAGGGACGGGACGGTGACCACAGCGAACACCCTCATGGACCAAGGCTGGTTCACGCCCGTGGTGTGGGTGCTCATGATCGTTCCGCTGTTCTTCGTGATGGGCGGGGTGACGGGCCTGCAATCCTGGCGCCGCCTGCAGGCCCGGGGCGGTACGGGTTTCCAGTTCGCCCAAGTGCGCCTCCTGCGCCTGGTCCGCCCCGCCATGGCCCTGCTTGCCGTCATGTGGGCGGGACTGTGGACCGCGCTCCTGCTGGGCGTTCATCCGCAGGTGATCCAATTGATGGCAACGGGTGCAGCGATGCCGCTGTGGTTCCTGGCCGCCTACCTCACAGCCCAGGTGAGTATCCCGCTGATGGCCCGTTTCCACCACCGCGCACCCTGGCTGACATTCGGGATCCTGTCGGCACTCATCATCACGGTGGACTCCCTGCGCGGAGCCATCCCCGTGCTGGCCTTCGTCAACATGGTCTTCGTCTGGTGCGCGGTCCAGCAACTGGGTTTCCTCATGGCCGATGGCTTCTTCCAGCACCGCAGCCGCCCGTGGCTGTTCGGTGCCATAGCCTCAAGCAACCTGCTGCTCGGCGTGGTGACGGGTGTGGCCATCTATCCCGGCAACATGGTGGAGAACATCAACCCGCCCAACCTGTGCCTGCTGCTGCTCGGTATCTCCCAAGCCGCCACCCTGCAACTGCTCCGCAACGGCATCCGCTGGCTGGGCTCGGTCCGCTGGATCCAGGCGCTGATCGCCGTTGCGGGACGCCGTGCCATGACGGTCTACCTATGGCATTTGCCGCTCCTGGTGGGCATGGCCGGACTGCTCCTTCTCACGGACTTCCCCAAACCCTCACCGGAAACGGCGGAATGGTGGTGGGGCCGGATCCCGGTCTTTGTCGCCGTGGTCGCCTTGCTGGTGCCCGTCGTCCTTGTCTTCGGCAGGCTGGAAAACCGTCCGACGGCGGCCAGCCACGCCCGTGGACCCTCCAGGACCGCGGTGGTGACTGCCGGCGTCGTGGTTTTCCTGCCAGTGATGGACGCCGCCCTGAACGGACTGACGCTGGCGCTGCTGGGTGGGGGAGCGGCGTGCTTCGCGCTCGCCGTCCTGCTCTTGGGGAGGGTTCCGACGCCGGTGCTGCCGCCCCGGAAGCTGCTGGGGGAGTCCACGTTGCCAGCGCAAGGTTTACGTGCCAATCTCGAATCATGACCGACACCGACTCTTTGGCCGACTCGTTCCGCGCTGGCGTTACCACAGTCCGCAACGATAAATTCCACCGCTACGAACTCCATGTCGATGGGGAGCTGGCCGTCATCTCCCAGTTCATGGACAGGCCGGGTCATATCGATTTCACCCACACCGAAACAAAACCCCAGTTCAAGGGCCAGGGGCTGGCAAAGGTCTTGGCGCACTTCGCCCTGGATGACGTAGTGGCTTCCGGCAAGCGCATCATTCCCCATTGCCCGTACATCGCTTCCTATCTGCAAAAGCACGAGGGCTATGAGCAGGACGTCGACTGGCCTGCCGAGAAGCCTGTGGGCGAACCGGACAACGACTAACCCTTAGGCATCCCGGCGTTGGCCAGCCGACGCGGCCGGCGCCGGGGCTTCACTGACGTGACCGGCGTGGAACTCCAGTGCCCAAGGCCTGGCCGGGTGGACCGCACTGGCCAGGGCGGGCGGGTGCCGGTCAGGGAAACGATCGCATCGTGTTCGTCCGTGACCAGCCGGCCCAGGCAAGACGCCCGGACCTGCATGGCGCTGACCAGGCTTCCCCCATGGGAGTGGTCCACCGCGGTGACCCGGTAGGAGAAACTCCGCATGACCCCTTCGCCCGGTGCCAACGACGGAATCGCCAGGTCCTCACGGGCCGGGCTGGATGCGTAAGCAAGCGGTTCCATGGCCTCGTTGGTGAACGAACGCGGAATAAGACAAATGTTACGGAGATGACTTTTGGACCCGTTGCTGATCCATGCCGTGAAGACGACTGTGTCTCCGGGGACAGCTGTGGATCTGTCCGCGCCGTAAACGAGCTTCACGTGGCGCCCTCTGAGCCTCCGAGAAATCGCTACTGTTTGGCTTCCCGGCGGAGACCCCAATTTCGTCCGCGTTTGCCTGTTTTTCCGCATGGAACGGGCAATTTTGGCAACAGAGAGCCGGCGGGACGCGCTATAGCGAACGGCCGTGGATGCAGCGATGAGGGGCCTCATGAAGTCTTAGTGGCGTTGGGGTGCGCTTTGTGTTGCTGTTTCGGAGGAATTTTTCGACCCCCTTATAGTCGTAAGTAACCTGCGATTCAAGTCAACGGGCAATCTGATGTCACACTACTGCTTATGGACCAAGCATTAGAGATGGGGACACTTGGGGTTTCGTCCCTGACTGCGGGTGAAAACAGCGATCCCCAGCTCCTGGATCTTGTGCGCCAGGGTGCGACTGAAGCGTTCGACACCCTCTACAACCGGCACCTCGCGATCGCCCACTACGTTGCCAGGCAGCAGACCGACAACCCCAGCGACGCCGATGACGTGGTTGCCGAATCCTTCGCGTCCATCTTCCAGTCGTTGAAGGACGGAAAAGGGCCCAAGGAGTTCTTTCGGTCCTACCTCCTGACCGTTGTGCGCCGTACTGCCTACGAACGGAACAAGAAGGCCAGGCGGACGCCCATGGCCACCGATGACAGCATCCTGGATTCGGCGGTCCATGACGCGGATACCGTGCTGATCGAGTTCGAGTCGAGCACCATGGCCAAGGCGTTCAAATCGCTGCCCGAGCGCTGGCAGGCGGTCCTCTGGCACCTTGACATCGAAGGGTTGAAGCCCGCGGCTGCCGCGCCCTTTGTTGGCCTGAGCCCCAACGGCGTCTCTTCCCTTGCCATCCGTGCCCGGGAAGGCCTTCGCCAGGCCTACCTGCAGCACCACATCAGCCAGACAGTGGATGAAGCCTGCGACGAATATGCCAGCCAACTGGGCAAATACGCGCGCAACGCGTTGAAGCGTTCCTCGCAGGAAAAGGTCAGCTCCCACTTGGAGTCCTGCCCACAATGCACAGCCCTCCTGGTGGAACTTAGCGACGTGGAAGGCCGGATGCGCGCCCTCCTTTTCCCGCTCATCGCAGGCATCGCGTTCACACCCGGCGCGGCGGCGGCATTGGCTTCCGGAACCGTCGGTTCCGTTGCCGGCGGTACGACGGCGGCCTTGCCCACCTCGGGCGCGGGCAAGGGCTCCGGTGCTCTGTCCAAGGTGGTGGTCGCGGCAGCCGTCGCAGCAGTGGCCGTGGCAGGAGTGACTGCCTGGCTCCTGCAACCGGTATCCGACTCGACGGCGTCAGGGGCCGGCAGCGCGCCGTCAGTGCAGCCTGCCGTTCCGGATGCGCCCACCGTTTCTGCTGCGCCGAGCGCCAGCCCGGAGGCAACGTCCCCTGTTGCCGAAGTACCCCCGGCCCAACCGGTGCTCGTAGCGGTCCCGCAAGTTCCCGCCGTCGTGGTTCCCGACCCGCCCGTGGTCCAGCGGAAGGCAAGCGTCATTGACTCCGCAGTGGTGATGTCGACGCCGGTGGGGTCGCCGCCCGTAACGCCGGCCCCGGTCTTCCAAACGGTTGAGGCAACATTTGCCTCCGCTCCCGGAGCAAACGCCGTTGAGCGCGACATCACGGTGGACTTCTCCCTGCGTGGCGCCGGTGCGCCGACGTCCGGTGAGGCAGTCTTCACGCTCCCGGACGATGCAACGTTCATTTCGGGCAAGATGGCCGCACCAGCCGGATGGAATTGTGTGGCTTCCGGCGCCCGGGAGGTCCGGTGCTCTTCCAGTCGACTGGATCCTTCGAATCTTCGCTTTGTGTTGGGAGTCTCCATGCCCCAGTCAGCGTCTTTGGGGACGCTGGATTACCGTTTCGGCGGGCAAAACATCGTTACGAAGACGTTCACCAACACGTTCCACTAGGACGTTCCCAAACTTTTCTTAACTTTTCTGAATTCTCGCGTCACGTTTCGGGTGTTGCCTCCACAGGAGCACTAGGTCGCCCCATGTCGGCCGCGTTGAAGGTTGTCCGGCTTTCGACGACACGAATCATTGGTTGCGCGTACTGGATCAATGGCGAACAGCCGAGCCAGAGCCAGGGTCTTAGCTGACCCGGCCCTTGCGTGACCTAGAGAAACCAAGAGAATCCATGACACATACACGTCCACGAAAGCTGTTAGCGGGCATCCTCGCTACGGCGATCATTTCGTTAGGGGTAGGTGGCGCGTTGGCGCCGCCGGCCACCGCCACAGTTCCGGGAACGCCAGGCGTCACCCAGCCAGGCACCGTGGTATTCACCGAAGACTTCGAGAACGGCACAGACAACACCGCGCTTGGTGCCCAGTCCTACTCGGCCCCCGGCTCCACAACATACACAGGTGCCAGCGGGCAGGCTTACTCCGGTTCCCCCGGATGGATTGACGCCGCCCGATGCAATGGCGTCATCCTAAGCTACGCAAACTCCGATACGCCTGCGTGGGCAGTCTCGGGTGCGGGCGGTTCGGGCACGGAGAACCGCTGTGCCGACAACTCAACCCGCCGCAGTTACCAGCAATTGCGGATGCTCGCCAAGGGCATGGGCCAACAGTTCACTCCCGGCTCGCCGGACACGGATCATGTGACCAGTTCCTTTACGGAATGCCCTTCCACGGACACCTCCACAGGCTTCTGTGCCCTGGTCCCGGCCGGCCCAAATAACGGCGTGATGTTCAAGACAACCAAGCCGATTTCGACCACGGCAGGCCATTACTACACCTTCGGAGTTGATACGGCCTATATCAACTGCATGGCCGCATCGGCGGACCCGTCATACCAGTTCGCAAAGGTGGACGCTGACGGAACCGTGACCCCCATTGGTGATCCCCTGAACGGATGCCAGACCTCGTCTGACCCGAACGTCAAGGCGTACCAGCAGCAAGTCACCAGCGACATTGGCGGCGTGTTCGGCACAGTCACCAAGACGGTCAACATCAACTCGATGACCACCAACCAGGCCTTCCAGTCCACGGGTTCATCCATGGGCCTGGAAATGTGGAACAACAACGGCACCACCAATGGCAACGACGGCGCCTTCGACAACGTGCGCCTGGTTGACGTGACTCCGCAGCTGGACAAGTCCTTTTCCCCGGCGCTGATCGGCCCGGGCCAGGCGTCCACGCTGACGCTGACGGTGACCAACACCAGTGAACTCAACGCCAAGGATGACTGGTCCATCACGGACACCCTGCCGGCTGGAGTGGTTGTTGCCAGTGCCCCCAACATCGGCGGCACGTGTGTTCAGTCCGCTGGTGCTCCGCTGGCCACCACGGCGGCGGCAGGAAGCGGAGTCATCTCCGTTACCGGCGGCGACCTGGCCGCAGGCCAGGAATCGTGCACCATCACCGTGGATGTCACCTCGGACACCGAAGGAACCTACGTCAACGGTGCTGCCAACATCCAGACCAACCTGAACCCGCCGGCTGATGCCACCCTGATGGTCAAGGCTCCGCGGATCACGCTGAGCAAGGCGTTGGATGCTCCCCGATTGAGTGATTCCGACCAGTTCACGATGGAGATCCGTTCAGGCTCGGCAACCGGTGCAGTGGTCAACAGCACTGCCAACTCCACCACGGCGGGAACGGGTTCCACTGTTGCCGCCGGCTCGGGTACCACTGGCGAGTATGTTGCTGCTGCCGGAAGCCCTTACTACCTGACGGAGTCCGGTAACGGACTGACAGGCTATGCCCAAGCGATCACGTGTACGGATGCCAACGGCCTCCAGCCGGGGCTGCCTTCCGGTACCGCTTTCACCGGCTCCCTGGCCTTGACGCCGGTGGCTGGTGTGGACATCGACTGCGTGCTGACCAATACCGCGCAGCCTGCTCCGAACATGGAGTTCACCAAGTCCGCTGACGCTTCGGCAGTTCAGTCACCTTCGCGGGTCGGGGACGTGATCACTTACACGTTCACGGCGAAGAACACCGGGAACACGGACTTGACCGGTGTGGTCATCAACGATCCCCTGGCCGGCCTGTCCAACCTCACCTACACGTGGCCGGGAACCCCGGGCACTCTGCTTCCGGGTGAAACCGTAGTTGCAATGGCAGCATATGCTGTCACCCAGGCGGACATCGACGCGGGACATGTGGCCAACTCGGCCACCACTTCGGGTAATCCTCCTACCGGTCCTCCGGTCACTCCTCCGCCCGGAACCACCGATACTCCGCTGACCCCGGCACCCGAGATGAGCCTGACAAAGTCGGCTGACGCTTCGGCGATCCAGAACCCCTCCAAGGTTGGGGACGTGATTACCTACACGTTCGAGGCCAAGAACACGGGCAACGTGAAGCTGACGGGCGTTGCGATCAACGATCCTTTGGCTGGCCTGTCTGCGTTGACGTACAGCTGGCCCGGTACTGCCGGTGAGCTGCTGCCCGGCCAGTCAGTGACTGCGACGGCAACGTACGCAATCACGCAGGCTGATATCGACGCCGGCCATGTTGTTAACTCGGCGACCACCACGGGCAACCCGCCCACTGGTCCTGCCGTAACTCCGCCGCCGGCTGGAACGGACACCCCGGTCACTCCTTCGGCAAACATGGCACTGACCAAGTCGGCGGACGCTTCCGCTGTACAGAAACCTTCGCGCGTTGGTGACATCATCACGTACACCTTCGAGGCGAAGAACACGGGAAATGTTGCGCTGACGGGTGTTGTGATCAATGACCCGCTGCCTGGCCTTTCCGCACTCAGCTACACGTGGCCCGGAGCCGCGGGAACCCTGCAGCCGGGCCAGTCCGTGACCGCGACGGCGACGTACGCGGTCACGCAGGCCGACATCGATGCGGGTCATGTAGTCAACACTGCGACCACCACGGGCACTCCGCCCAACGGTCCGTCGGTTACTCCTCCGCCCGCCGGCACGGATACACCGCTGACTCCGGCTCCGGCGATGGAGCTCACCAAGTCCGCTGATTCTTCAGCGATCCAGAGCCCCGCTGTTGTGGGCGACCAGGTCACCTACTCCTTCACCGCCAAGAACACCGGCAACGTGAAGCTCACGGGCGTCACCATCAACGACCCCCTGGCAGGCCTGTCCGCGCTCGTTTACTCCTGGCCCGGTACGCCGGGCGAGCTGCAGCCCGGCCAGTCTGTGACTGCAACGGCAACGTACGGCATTACGCAGGCTGACATCGACGCAGGACACGTGGCGAACACGGCAACCAGCACCGGCAATCCGCCCACCGGCCCCGCGGTAACCCCGCCGCCGGCTGGCACGGATACTGCGCTGACCCCGGGACCGGAGATGATCCTGACCAAGACGGCGGATGCTTCGGCTGTCCAGAACCCGTCCCAGGTTGGGGATGTCATCACGTACTCGTTCACTGCGAAGAACACGGGCAACGTGAAACTGACCGGCGTGGTCATCAATGATCCGTTGGCGGGCCTGTCTGCCCTGACGTACAACTGGCCCGGTGCTGCCGGGGAGTTGCTCCCGGGCGAAACAGTGACTGCCACGGCAACGTACGCGATCACCCAGGCTGACATCGACGCAGGACACGTGGCGAACACGGCAACCAGCACCGGCAATCCGCCCACCGGCCCCGCGGTAACCCCGCCGCCGGCTGGCACGGACACTCCGCTGACCCCGGGACCGGAGATGATCCTGACCAAGACGGCAGATGCTTCGGCTGTCCAGAACCCGTCCCAGGTTGGGGATGTCATCACGTACTCGTTCACTGCGAAGAACACGGGCAACGTGAAACTGACCGGCGTGGTCATCAATGATCCGTTGGCGGGCCTGTCTGCCCTGACGTACAACTGGCCCGGTGCTGCCGGGGAGTTGCTCCCGGGCGAAACAGTGACTGCCACGGCAACGTACGCGATCACCCAGGCCGATATCGACGCAGGACACGTGGCGAACACGGCAACCAGCACCGGCAATCCGCCCACCGGCCCCGCGGTAACCCCGCCGCCGGCTGGCACGGACACTCCGCTGACCCCGGGACCGGAGATGATCCTGACCAAGACGGCGGATGCTTCGGCTGTCCAGAACCCGTCCCAGGTTGGGGATGTCATCACGTACTCGTTCACTGCGAAGAACACGGGCAACGTGAAACTGACCGGCGTGGTCATCAACGATCCGCTGGTGGGCCTGTCTGCCCTGACGTACAACTGGCCTGGTTCTGCCGGGGAGTTGGTCCCGGGCGAAACAGTGACTGCCACGGCAACGTACGGCATTACGCAGGCTGACATCGATGCCGGTCATGTGCTCAACACTGCGACCACCACGGGCACTCCGCCCAACGGTCCGGCTGTAACCCCGCCGCCCGCCGGCACGGACACCCCGTTGTCCCCGGCTCCGGCGATGGAGTCCACTAAGTCCGCTGACGCTTCCGCGATCAAGGACCCGGCTGTTGTGGGCGACCTGATCACCTACACCTTCACGGCCAAGAACACCGGCAACGTGAAACTGACCGGCGTGGTCATCAACGATCCGCTGGTGGGCCTGTCTGCCCTGACGTACAACTGGCCTGGTTCTGCCGGCGAGCTGCTCCCGGGCGAAACAGTGACTGCCACGGCAACGTACGCCATCACTCAGGCTGACATCGATGCTGGTCATGTGGTCAACGAGGCGACCTCTACGGGTAATCCGCCCTCCGGCCCTGCCGTAACTCCGCCGCCGGGCAAGACGGACACCCCGTTGACACCCGGTCCCGCAATGGAGTTCACCAAGACGGCGGATTCATCCGGTGTCCAGACCCCGAGTGTTGTAGGCGATCGCATCAACTACACGTTCACGGCGAAGAACACGGGCAATGTCACCCTCACGGACGTGGTCATCAACGATCCGTTGGCGGGCCTGTCTCCGCTGGTCTACTCGTGGCCCGGCGTGCAGGGGATCCTGCTTCCCGGCCAGACGGTAACCGCGACGGCAACGTACGCAATCACCCAGGCGGATATCGACGCCGGGCATGTGGCCAACAGCGCCACCACCACCGGTGTTCCTCCGACCGGCACCCCGGTCACGCCTCCTCCGGGAACCACGGATACCCCGTTGACCCCGGCTCCGGCCATGGAGTTCACCAAGTCCGCTGACGCTTCCGCGATCAAGGACCCGGCTGTTGTGGGCGATCTGATCACCTACACGTTCACGGCCAAGAACACCGGCAACGTGAAGCTGACAGGTGTGACCGTCAACGATCCGCTGGTGGGCTTGTCTGCCCTGACGTACAACTGGCCTGGTTCTGCCGGCGAGCTGCTCCCGGGCGAAACAGTAACTGCTACCGCAACGTACGCCATCACCCAGGCTGACATCGATGCTGGTCATGTGGTCAACGAGGCGACCTCTACGGGTAATCCGCCCTCCGGCCCTGCCGTGACTCCGCCGCCGGGTAAGACGGACACCCCGTTGACCCCGTCTCCGGCGATGCAGTTCACCAAGTCCGCTGATGCGTCCTCGGTTCAGAGCCCTGCCGTTGTGGGTGACCAGATCACCTACACGTTCACGGCGAAGAACAGTGGGAACGTGAAGCTGACGGGTGTTGTGATCAACGACCCGCTGGCTGGCTTGTCGGCGCTGGCCTACAAGTGGCCGGGTACCCCCGGCGAGTTGCTTCCCGGCCAGACGGTCACCGCTACGGCAACGTACGCGGTTACGCAGGCGGATATCGACGCCGGCCATGTCGCCAACAGCGCCACGACCACGGGTGTTCCGCCGACCGGAACGCCGGTGACGCCTCCTCCGGGAACCACAGACACTCCGTTGGTCCCGGCGCCGGGGCTGGAGTTCACCAAGTCCGCTGATGCAACGGCTGTCCACAACCCTGCGAAGATCGGCGATGTCATCACCTACACGCTCGCGGCAAAGAACACCGGAAACGTGACGTTGAAGAATGTTGCCATCAGCGATCCGCTGGCCGGCCTGTCCGCCCTGAACTACAACTGGCCGGGCACGCCCGGTGAGCTGCAGCCGGGCCAGACGGTGACCGCTACGGCGACGTACGCGATCAAGCAGGCGGATATCGACGCCGGTCACGTGGCCAACGTGGCAACCGCCACCGGCACTCCGCCCACGGGCACGCCCGTGACGCCTCCTCCGGGAACGACGGACACCCCGTTGACCCCGGCACCGGCGATGGAGTTGACCAAGTCGGCTTCCGCGCCGGCTGCAGGAGGGACCTCCGAGGTCGGAGACCTGATCACCTACACGCTGTCGGCGAAGAACACCGGCAACGTAAAGCTGACAAAGGTGTCGATCAACGATCCCTTGGCTGGATTGTCGGCCTTGGTCTACAGCTGGCCCGGAACTCCGGGTGAGCTGCAGCCGGGCGAGACGGTGACCGCCACGGCAACGTACGCGATCACCCAGGCCGATATCGAGGCCGGTCACGTTGCCAACCTGGCGACCAGCACGGGAACTCCTCCGTCTGGCCCGTCGGTCGGCACGCCGCCGGTAGGTACGGACACCCCGTTGGTCCCGGCTCCTGCGATGGAGTTCAGCAAGCAGGCCTTGGTCTCGCTCGTCGCCGGTCCGTCGCACGTGGGCGATGAGATCGTCTACCAGTTCACAGCCAAGAACACCGGCAACGTGAAGCTGACCAGCGTGTCCATCGACGACCCAATGGCCGGCCTGTCGGCTCTGAGCTACACCTGGCCCGGCACCCCGGGTGAGTTGCTGCCCGGCCAGACGGTCACCGCCCAGGCGACGTACCACGTCACCCAGGCGGATATCGACGCCGGTCACGTCGCCAACCTGGCGACCACCACGGGTACTCCTCCCACCGGCCCGGCAGTTACCCCGCCTCCGGCCGGCACGGACACCCCGTTGTCGCCTGATGCAGCACTGGAGTTCTCCAAGACCGCGGATGCTTCCGCAGTAGGGGATCCCGCGAAGGTGGGTGACATCATCACCTACAACTTCACGGCGAAGAACACGGGCAACGTCACGTTGACGGACGTAACCATCCAGGACGTCCTGCCAGGGTTGTCCGCACTGCGCTACAACTGGCCGGGCGCTCCCGGCGAGCTGCAGCCTGGCCAGACGGTGACTGCGACGGCAACGTACGCGGTAACCCAGGCTGACATCAATGCCGGCAAGGTCGTGAACAATGCGACCGCCACCGGCCTGCCTCCGGCGGGACCCCAAGTCACCACGCCACCTGCAAGTGCTGTTGTGACTTTCCCGCCGGTTGTTCCGGCCCAGCCAGGAGATTCGTTGGCCTACACGGGTGTTGTTCTCACCGCGTTGCCCATCGGCGTCCTGGTGGTTGGTGCGGGACTGTTCCTGTTCCTCGTTGGACGCCGTAAGCGTTCCGAGGCATAGGTAAGGAGTGCGCGGCAACCTGTCTCCCCATTTCGGTTGCCGCGCACTTCCACAACTTCCACGAATCAGCAAAGAATCAGGTAGTTACTCCATGAAGAAGTCAGTCGTGTGCATGGTGGGCGTGCTGGTCTCAGCAGCCGCGCTTGCTGGTTGTTCCTCGCCCAGCAACCAACCGGGCCAACCGCCGTCGTCCACTACTACCCAGGCAGCCACCACCGGCGAGGCCAAACCCGCGAACCCGGGCACCGGCATTATTGAAGCCACCAAGATGGCCTCCTGCGATACCGCTGCCGGCAAGGTCACGGCCAAGGGAACCGTGACTCCGCCCGAGGGCACCAAGGGAACCGTGAAGATCTCAGTGAGCTGGGTGGATCCGAAGTCGTCGTCGGTGCTTGCCCGAGGCGAGCAGTCCTTCAAGGACGCGCAGGCGGGCAAAGCCCTTGAATGGGCCATCAACGCCGAGGTCCCCCAGAAGGGGACCGAGGTCAAGTGCGTCCTGGGAGCAGCTGTCCTTTAGCAGCGGTTCACAGCGTCGACTCAAGCCGTCGGGTCGGAGCGCACTAACGGAGCGGTCGATCGGGTTCACCATGACCCGGTCGGCCGCTTCTTTGCCACCGGGCTGCATGTCGGAAGAGCTGGCCAAATGCGGTAGGCTCTCCATCTCGAATAATGAGATTGCTATCTCTTAATGTGAGACAACTCGATACGCTCGCTGCATGACCAACACCTCCCGGATCCCGCCTTTTGTCTCCCTCGATTGGTGCGAAGACCATCGGTCGAACCTCGTCCTGGCGGATACCCGTTGGTATCTCGACGGCAGTTCCGGGCGGCAGGCCTACGATCAAGGTCACTTGCCGGGAGCCGTCTTCGTGGACCTCGACGCCTGGCTTTCCGGCGATTCCGGCGATGTGGTCGGGCGAAATCCGCTCCCTGATCCCGAAGTCTTTTCGGCAGGCATGTCCTCCTTGGGGATCGGCGACTCGGACGTCGTGGTGGCCTATGACGATGCCGGCGGGGTTATCGCCGCGCGCTTGGTCTGGATGCTTCGGGTTACCGGTCGCCAGGCAGCAATTCTCGACGGCGGGCTGGCCTCGTATCGCGGCCCGCTGGAGTCGTCGCCGGTAGCCAAGGAGGTCGCGGACTTTGGCGTCCGCCCGTGGCCGACGGAGCGTCTGGCCGGCCTTGAGGACGTGCTCCGTGGCGACGCTACGGTGGCTGATGCCCGGAACCGGGATCGATTCGAGGGGCTGCAGGATCCGGTTGATCCGCGCCCGGGGCACATCCCGGGGGCCATAAACCTTCCTTGCCGGGAGAACCTTGACGCCGGCGGGAGGTTGTTGGCGGACGACGAGCTTCGCCGCAACGTCCGCGCGGCGGGAATCCGCAGCGCGGATCGGTTCATCAGCTATTGCGGCTCCGGAGTGACTGCGTGCCACAACCTCCTCACGCTGGAGCATCTGGGGTTGGGTGAGGGGCGCCTGTTCGTGGGCGGCTGGTCCCAGTACAGCCGGTCCCCGGACCTGCCTGTTGAACTCGGGCCAGCGGGAAACGTGGCCTGAACCAGGCATCCATTGGCCGAAAGGCTTGACATTTTGCACCCAAAACCCCTTGAGGGAAAGTCAATGACGCACTACCGCCCAGTACATCACTGAGAAACCGCCTTCCGAGCGAATTAGGTCACAAAAGTTTGACGCAAAGGCAATCCTAAGTAAGGCTTGCCTTTGCTAACTAGCGATCCCAACGCAACGGAAGGAAGCTGTCGTGACGTCACCCAGTGTCGAAGAGCAGATAGCTCAGGAGCAGGATTTCGGCTCCAAAGTAGAGCTGGCACTTGCTGCCACCAATCAACTGTTCAACGCACGAAATTCGCCCAGCTACGTGGCGCAGGTCCTTCAGGGAGTCAATGCCGTCTCCACCAAAGTCCAGCGCACCGCCCAGCCGTTCACCGGCGTCGCGCATGCGGAACTGAAGGCCAAAGTTGGTGCCGTCGACCTCGAACGCCCCCTTCCCGACACCGCCGCCGCCTTGGAAGAGTTGGAGGAGCTCTACCTCAAGGACGCCATCTACTTCCACGACGCACGCTATGCCGCACATTTGAACTGCCCGGTGGTCATCCCGGCGCTGGTGGGCGAAGCCGTCTTGTCCGCCGTGAACTCCTCCATGGACACCTGGGACCAGAGTGCCGGCGCCACCATGATCGAACGCCGCCTCATCGATTGGACCGCCGAGCGCATTGGCTTCACCGCAGAAGCCGATGGCGTCTTCACCTCCGGCGGCAGCCAGTCCAACTTCCAGGCATTGCTGATTGCCCGCAACCACGCCGTCGCCAAGCTGCGTGCGGACGCCCCGGAAGCCCGCCTGCCGCACCTGCTGGACCGCCTCCGGATCTTCACCTCCGTGGACAGCCACTTCAGCATCCAGAAGTCGGCCTCCATGCTGGGCCTCGGCTTCGACGCGGTCGTCGCGGTTCCCACGGCTGAAGACCACCGCATGAACCCCACCGCCCTCGCGGCTGCCTTGGCGGAAGCGCACGACGCCGGGCTGGTGCCCATGGCGGTTGTGGCCACCGCCGGGACCACGGACTTTGGTTCGGTTGACCCGCTGTCCGAGCTCGCCGCCCTGGTGCGCGCCTACGATTCGTGGCTCCACGTGGATGCTGCCTACGGGGGAGGGCTGATCGTCTCTGGCCGCTACCGTCACCTCCTCAACGGCATCCACTTGGCCGATTCCGTCACCGTGGACTTCCACAAGACCTTCTTCCAGCCGGTCAGCTCCAGCGCGGTCCTGGTGCGTAACGGCGCCATGATGGGCCACGTCACCTACTACGCCGACTACCTGAACCCGGAGAGCGCCGCGAAGGCCGAGATCCCCAACCAGGTGGACAAGAGCATCCAGACCACCCGCCGCTTCGATGCCCTGAAGCTGTGGCTGACCCTGCGCATCATGGGTGCCGATGCGATTGGTGCGCTGTTCGACGAAGCAATCGACCTGACGGGCCGCGTGGGGGCCCTGCTTGCCGATGACGCGGAGTTCGAACTCGCCGCAGCCCCGCAACTGAGCACGCTCGTGTTCCGTTACCGGCCCCTCGTCGACGGCGAAAAGCTCAGCGAAGACGCCGCCGACGTCCTCAACCCCGCCATTCGCGCTGCGATCTTCGCATCCGGCGAAGCCGTTGTTGCCGGGACCAAGGTGGCCGGGCGCCACTACCTCAAATTCACCCTCCTCAACGCCGAGGCCTCCCTGAGGGACATTCAGGAAATCATCGAACTTATCCGCCGCACAGGTGCCAGCCTGCTCGCAAACACCACGGAGGCCGCTGCGTGAGCACCCCGGACAACAGCAAGATCTACGACGTCGCGGGAATCGGCGTCGGCCCCTTCAACCTTGGCCTCGCGGCACTCAGCGAGCCGGTGGAGAACCTGGACTGCGTGTTCCTGGAGCGCCGTGAATCCTTCGATTGGCACCCTGGCATGATGCTGGAGCCGGCCCACCTGCAGGTTCCGTTCATGGCCGACCTCGTGACGCTTGCAGACCCGACGTCGCCGTACTCGTTCCTGAACTTCCTGAAGCAGACGGGACGCTTGTACCGCTTCTATATCCGCGAGAACTTCTACCCCTTGCGCGCCGAGTACAACCAGTACTGCCAGTGGGTGGCCGGGCAGTTGGATTCGGTTCGTTTTAGCACGGATGTGCTGGATGTAGCCTACGACGACGGCGTGTACCGCCTTTCGGTGCAGGGCCCGGACGGCGCTGAGGTACTTCGGGCGCGGCGCCTGGTCCTTGGCACGGGAACCTCGCCGTACATTCCGGTGTCCTGCGCAGGAATCGTGGACGGTGGGGGACTGGTCCTCCACAACGCCGAGTACCTGTCGAGGAAGAGTGAGCTGCAGTCCAAGCGCAGCATCACCATCGTGGGCAGCGGGCAGAGCGCCGCAGAGCTCTACTACGAGCTCCTCCAGGAAATCGACGTCTACGGCTACCAGCTCAACTGGGTGACACGCTCGGGACGCTTCTTCCCGCTGGAGTACACCAAGCTCACGCTTGAGATGACCTCGCCGGAGTACGTTGATTACTTCCATTCGCTGCCTGCGGACCAGCGCGACAGCCTGATCAAGAACCAGAAGAACCTGTACAAGGGCATCAACTCGGACCTGATCGACGACATCTACGATCTCCTCTACACCAAGAGCCTCTCCGGCATCGTGGACACCCAGCTGCACACCCATTCCTCCCTGACGGCAGCCGAGTGGAATGATGCCGCGGGCACCCACACCCTGCAGTTGCGCCACGAAGAACACGGCCGCGACTACACCCTCGAATCCGAGGCAGTGGTGCTCGCCACCGGCTACTCGTACAAGGAACCCGCGTTCCTGGCCGGCATCAAGGACCGCATCCGTCGCGACGCGAAGGGCCGGTTCGACGTTGAACGCAACTACGGTACCGGCGTCGAACCCGGCGAGATCTTTGTCCAGAATGCGGAGCTGCACACGCACGGCTTCGTGACCCCGGACCTCGGCATGGCCGCCTACCGCAACTCGTGCATCCTGCGGGAAATCACGGGCCGCGAGGTCTACCCGATCGAGCGCAGCATCGCGTTCCAGCAGTTCGGCGCGCCAGCAGTGGTCCCCTCCGGGTCCGCGGCAGCACCCGAGAGCGTAGGAGCGGCCCTGTGAGCTTCACGTTCCGCGCCGTGGATGCCGTGGCCGACGCACCTGTCCTCCACAGCTGGGTGAGCCAGGAATACGCCCGGTTCTGGGGCATGGTTGGGTGCGCCGAACAGGACGTTGTGGAGGAGTACTCGAAGATCGCCGCCACGGGTCACCACCAGGCCTTCCTGGGGCTCGACGATGGCGTTCCCGCCTTCCTGATGGAACGGTACCGTCCGGAGTCGTCACCGCTGGCGGACGTGTATGACGTCCAGCCGGGCGACATCGGGATGCACTTGCTGGTCTCTCCGCCCAGTGGCGACCCCCAGCCGGGCTTTACCACCGCCGTCATGCAGGCCGTGATGCGGGAACTGTTCGAGGACGCCGAAACCCAGCGGGTGGTCGTCGAACCTGACGCCCGCAACCACAAGATCCATGCGCTCAACGAAAAGGTGGGTTTCCGTCCGCACGGCGTGGTGACCCTTCCCGCCGTCGACCCTTCCGAAGACCACAAGCAGGGCCTCCTGAGTTTCTGCACCCGCGAAGATTTCCTTGCAACTTTGACCCCGATTCTGGCCGCGCCTGCCGCGGCGACCAGAGGAGAAGACCAGTGACCAGCACTGTCGAAGCCGGCATCGCGCAGTCGGCCGCACCCGTTTCCCACCTCAACCCGGAGAGTTGGGCCGTTGCCAACCGGCACCTGGTCCGAAAGGCCATCGCAGAGTTCTCGCACGAACGGATCCTGGTTCCGGACCTGATCCGCGACGAGGGTGTGGGCGTCGGCCTGTACCGCGTGACGAGCGACGACGACACGGTTGAGTACCGCTTCCGTGCAACCGTCCTGGAGCTGGAGCATTGGGCGGTCCGGCCGGAATCCATTGCCCGCTTCCGTGACGGCGAGGAGCTGCCGCTGGATGCCCTGGACTTCATTGCCGAGTTCCATGAAGCACTGGGCATCAAGATGGAAATGCTCCCTGTGTACCTGGAAGAAATCAGCAGCACCCTGGCCGGCCACGCCTACAAACAGGGCAAGCCTTTCGGGTCCGCCGAGCTTGCTGCGGGTGTCACCGGTGGGTTCGACGTGGCCGCGGACTTCCAGGCGATCGAGCACAGCATGACCGAGGGGCACCCGTGCTTCGTGGCCAACAACGGCCGCCTTGGCTTCGGTATTTCCGACTACCACGCCTTCGCCCCGGAAACCGGTGCCGTGGTGCGGCTGCAGTGGATCGCTGTGCACCGCAGCAAAGCAGTGTTCACCTCCAGCGCAGGCCTCGATTACCGGACGCACTTCGAAGCGGAACTTGGAGCGTCAACCCTCGCCTGGTTCAACACGGAGTTGTCCGCGTCCGGGCTCGATCCCGAAGACTACCTCCTCATGCCGGTCCACCCGTGGCAGTGGGACAACAAGCTCACCGTGACGTTCGCGGCAGAAATCGCCCAGCGCCATATTGTGCACCTCGGCTCCGGGGAGGACGACTACCAGGCCCAGCAGTCCATCCGCACGTTCTTCAACACCACGTCACCCGAGAAGGCGTACGTCAAGACGGCCATGTCCGTACTGAACATGGGTTTCATGCGCGGACTCTCGCCGCAGTACATGAAGGCAACACCGGCCATCAACGACTGGCTGCAGGACTTGATCTCGAAGGACCAGGAGCTCCAGAACCGGGGCCTGGCCATGATTAAGGAATCTGCCGCCATCGGCTACCACAACCACTACTACGAGGCGGCTTCTGCCAAGGGTTCGCCCTACCGCAAGATGCTCTCTGCCCTGTGGAGGGAAAGTCCGCTGCCGTTGCTCAAGGAAGGCCAGCAACTGGCCACCATGGCTTCCTTGCTCCACGTGGATTCGTCCGGCGTTTCCATGGTTTCTTCCCTCATTACCCGGTCCGGGCTGGCTCCCACCGAGTGGCTGCGCCGCTACTTCGAGGCCTACCTCGTGCCGCTGGTGCATTGCCTCTACGAGTACGAGCTCGCCTTCATGCCACACGGCGAGAACGTCATCCTGATCCTGGAAAACGGCGTGCCGGTGCGGGCCATCATGAAGGACCTGGCCGAGGAAATCGTGGTGATGGGTGACCGGCTTGAACTCCCGGTAGAGGTTTCCCGCATCAAGGCCGAGATTCCTGCCGAAGAGATGGTCCTGGCGATCTTCACCGATGTCTTCGATTGCATCTTCCGCTTCCTCGGCGCGATCCTCGTGGAAGACGGGACCCTGCGCGAAGACGAGTTCTGGGGAACCGCGGCCTCTGTACTCCGCGGATACCAGGAGCGCCACCCGGAGCTTGCGGACCAGTTCGCGATGCACGACCTCTTTGCCCCGGACTTCGAATTGTCCTGCCTCAACCGGCTGCAGCTTCGGAACAACCAGCAGATGCTGGACATCTCCGATCCCTCGGGCGGACTCCAGATGGCCGGTCGATTGACCAATCCCTTGGCGAAGTTCGCCTAGCAATCCCCACCGAGATGGCATTTGATGACAATCGTGGTCGCAGACATTGCCATCAAATGCCATCTCGGTGAGTAACCAGGGCCACGATCTCCGTTTCGTAGGCCTGCGAGGAAATCATGGACCCCCGGAACCAACAAACAGCATGGACCGAGGGGTCGCCCGGCACCACCATCGGACGTAGATTGTCCACAGCTGAGCCTTCCGTCACGGCATCCCAAACCCAGCTTCCGCCTCTGTCCTTGGTGACGCCGCGGTAGATCTCGTACTGGGCGGTGGCCTCGCCGGTCCGGGGATCCACGGGCGTGGAGATGTACACACGGTCCAGGTTGTTCGGGTCCACTGCACCCAGGCCGGTGTAGTCCTGCTCGTGCGGCAACAGCGCGGAACCCGCGACGGCGAGTGGGTTCAGTTCCCAGCGCACGCCGTCAAAGCGCGCGTACAGCAGGCGGTGATCGTCGACGTCGAGCATTTGCTCCCGCTGCAGCGGACCGTTGACGTCGTTGGCGCGGCATGTGACGATCGCGGCGAGTTCTGCGTCTTGGCGGCGGAGGTCGGTAGTCCAGCCGTGGGTGAGGGCGTCGCCGTCGAGCGTCATGCCGGCTTCGAAGACGGTGGTGAGTGCCGTTTGGTTGATGCCGGCGCTGCCGATGACGGGTTTGTTGACCACGTTTCCTTCAGCGTCGTGGAGAGCATCGTCCCGGATGAAGCCGTGGTAGATGCTGTTGTTGAAGTCGCGCGGGTGGTGGTCCGTGGTGATGAGGTCGATCCGGTCCGTGCCGTTCGCGACGTAGCGCGTGTAGCCGTTCACGTAACCGATCTTGGGGCGCGTGAAGAGCTTGCCGCCATAGCTCCAGGTTGTTCCGTCATCGTCGGAGACCATGAGCGTGGGATCGTCATTGATGGCGCGGACAAAATTGTACGTACGGCCCTCCGCAGCGAGCCGGTGGAGGTTCGAGTAGGTGGCGCCGCGACCGTCGGCGAGTTCCGTCCAGTCGAACACCTGCTCCGGTTCCCACTCGGTAGCGTCGTGCGGGCGGACCGAGACGCGCCACCGCGAATAATTGTCCGTCTTGTGCTTGGCGTACATGGCTACGTAGCGGCCGTCCGGCCGGATCAGGAGGGCCGGGGCGTTGTGGTCATCGGATTCGAGGCGTTCGTGGAGGACCTGGACCGTGCTGCGTCCGGTGGTGAGGTCCAGGACAGCCAGCTCGATGTTTCCGCCGCGTTCCTCACCCGGTCCTTGGGGTGCCGCCACGGAACCGATCAACAGGGTGTTGTTTGCCGGGTCGATCAGGGCGCGCTCATCCTGGAACCAGCACCAGGCGCCGTTGTTGTTGAGGACAAGTGGAGTTGGCTGGGCGTCGTTGACCATTTGGATCCTTTGCGTCTTTTGCATCGTTTCAAAAAACATCCTAAGCGCCGGGGCAGCAGTTACTGGCAGTCCCACGCAGCAGCACGGTGATTAATTGGCATCTCCTCGGGAAGCTGGGGCGCTAAGCGCAGGGGCTAGTCTGGGCGCATGACGACTCGAGCAAACGAACGTACCGCCCTCGTAACCGGAGCTACGGCCGGGCTCGGCGCGGAGTTTGCGCGCCAACTCGCCGAGGCTGGCCACCATCTGGTCCTGGTGGCCCGCGATGAAGAGCGGCTGAAAGCCAAAGCCGAGGAGCTCGAACGCGACTTCAGTATCTCGGCGGAGACGCTCGCCGCGGACCTGACTGCCGCCGTCGGGGTTAATGCTGTGGCGGACCGGCTCCGGGACGCTGCCAGGCCGGTGGATGTGCTGGTTAACAATGCGGGCATCGGCCTGTTGAAGTCCTTCGAGGACAACGAGGTGGAAGAAGAAAGGCGGCACCTCCATCTCCACGTCCAGACGGCGATGGAACTGTGCCATGCTGCCTTGGAGGTGATGCTGGTGCGGGGGAGTGGCCGGATCATCAATGTGGCCAGCGTGGCGGCGTTCGCCAACCGCGGCACCTACTCCGCCGCGAAGGCCTGGCAGGTCACGTTCAGTCGCTGGGCAAACCTTGCCTACGCCAAGTCGGGTGTCCAGGTGACGGCGGTTTGCCCGGGGTTTACGCACACCGAATTCCACGAGCGCATGGGCATGGACAAGTCTGTCGCTCCACGATTCCTGTGGCTCACCGCCGAACGCGTAGTGCGGGAGGGGTTGGAGGACAATGCGCAAGGCAAGGCCATCTCCATCCCCACCCGCCGCTACAAAGTGGTCAGTTTCTTCGCCCGGATCCTTCATGCGAAGCTCACTTCTGGGCCGCCGCGGAGGCCGCTCAAGCCTTAGTGGCCAACGGCATGGAGTCCAGGTCGAGGAGTGGGTTGGTGTCCTGGTTCGCTTCGAGTTCCTTCGCTTCGGCCTCGGTGTCCACGCTGGGCATGGAGCCCGGCAGCGGACGCCTGGCCGATTCCGGCAGGAAGTAGATGGCGATCGCCCCGATGACCGAGGTGCCGGCAAGGTAGAACGCGGGGGCCATGTCGCTTCCGGAGAGGTCGATCAGGGCCTGGACAATGAAGGGCGTGGTGCCGCCGAAGATCGCCACGGAAAAGTTGTACGCGATGCCCATGCTGCTGTACCGGTGGGACGTGGGAAACAGGGCAGGCAGGGCGGACGCCAGGTTCGCGACGTAGAACGTTACGGGGAACGCAACCAGGGCCAGGCCTGCGAGGGTGGACCAGACGGCTCCGATCCCGATCAGCAGGAAGGCCGGAAGGGCCAGCACGATGGTGCTGCCTGCGCCGATCCAAAGCACCGGACGCCGCCCGATCCGGTCCGAGAGCTTGCCGGTCAACGGAATGCACAGGGACATCACCACCAGCACCGGGATGCTGAGCAGCGTGCCGTGGATGGGGTCGTAGCCCTTGGACTCGGTGAGGTACGTGGGCATGTAGGAGGTCAGGGCATAACCCACCGTGTTTGCTGCCGCCGCGAGGACCATGGCCAGGACAATGTGGCGCCAGTGGGACTTGAGGATTGCCGCCGGCCCGCCGGTCTTCGCCTTGGCATCGGCGGCAGCTTTGACGGCGTTGGCATTCTGGGCATCCAGCGTTGCCTGGAACTGCGGCGATTCCTCGATCCTGGTCCGGAAATAGACTGCGGCAGCGCCCAGGGGGCCTGCAATCAGAAACGGCAGCCGCCAGCCCCATTCCTCCATGGCGCTTTGGCCCAGGGTGAGTTGCAGTGCGGAAACCAGTGCGGCGCCCATGGCGAAGCCCAGGTAGGAGCCCATGTCCAGGAAGCTGGCGAAGTAGCCGCGCTTCTTGTCAGGGGCGTATTCGCAAACGAAGGTGGTGGCCCCCGCGTACTCACCTCCGGTGGAGAATCCCTGGGCAAGTTTCAAGACCACCAGCAGCACCGCGGCCCAGATGCCGATCTGGGCATAGCCGGGCAGGATCCCCACGGCGAAGGTGCTTGCCGACATGAGCAGGAGGGTGGCTGCGAGGACCTTTTGGCGGCCCAGCTTGTCACCCAGCCAGCCGAAGACCAGGCCGCCCAGCGGCCGGGCGATGAACGTCGCCGCAAAGGTTCCCAGCAGGAACAGGGTCTGCACTGACCTGTCCGCTTCAGGGAGGAATACCGGACCCATGGTGGTGATCAGGTAGCCAAAGACGCCGACGTCGTACCACTCCATCGTGTTGCCGACGATCGTTCCGCCAAGGGCCTTCTTCAACATCTTCGGGTTCACGACGTTGACGTCGGTCCACCGGAGGCGCCGCCTTGGCCCTGCTGTTCTCGGTTCTGCTTCCGCTGGGTTTTCCCCCAGGTTCCGGCTGTTCGTACTGCTTTGATCGATGGTGCTGGCACCCTTGATTGTCGTCAACAGTTCTCCCGGGCTCACGCGTTCGTCATCAGGCCAGCCGGCTTACTTCACACCGGCGCCTGGTTTCGCAGGACAAGGGGGAGGTGTTCCTGCTGTTTCGAAATGATCAACATGGTTCGCCTTACGCAACAGGCGACCTTGTCAAGGGTGCTTCAGCTCACATGCAATGTCAAGAAGATGTCGGACGCGCAGAGGCGGGATCAAGCCCGCGGCTGTGGGTTCTGCACGCGCCGTGACCCGCAGCCCCTCGACGCCCGCAACCGGTGCGCCGATGCGGGGGCGGCCTTATCCATCCGACGGTCATAGAGACCTCCACCTTGTTTTAAAACCGGATGCATGGTTTGTTTTAAGGGTGCCGGTCGGGGCATCGATTGCTCCCGCTGGGAGAGATCTGCCAGTGGGAATCGCATTGGGGGGAGCCCCGACCGGCCACGTAAGATCCTCAGTGGGCCCGTTTCTTCGGAGCTGTTGCACCACGCCAATTCCGAGAGTCGAGGTTCCACCGTTGGTTCTTCAAGACCGAGCCAAGGCGACCCGGGAGGCGATCGTCGCCGGTGCTGCGATCGTTTTTGAGGAGCGCGGGTTTGGCTCCGCAACCATCGCACTGGTGGCTGAGGCCGCGCAGGTGACGAAGGGTGCCTTGTACTTCCATTTCAAATCCAAGGACGAGCTGGCCGGCGCAGTCCTGGAAGCACAGCATTCGATTGCGATGGCGGCCGGTGGACGTATTCTCGGCGAGGACAAACCGGCCCTGGAAACGATCATCCGCCTCTGCGGAGCCTTCGGGAACCTGCTGGTCACCGACCACATTGTCCGGGCAGGCATCCGGTTGACCCTCGAGGCTTCGGCGTTCGGCCAGGAAGTCCGAAAGCCATACCAGGACTGGCTCGATACCATGAGCCACCTCACCGCGAACGGAATCCGGCAGGGGCACATCCGGGCATCGGTGGATCCTGCGGATTTTTCCCGCTACATCGTGGCATCCTTCACTGGGGTCCAGATGGTCTCCAACGTCCTCGCTGGGCGCGAAGACGTCATGCTCCGCATACAGCAGATGTGGGAGATCCTGTTGCCGGGAATCATCGATGAGAACTCCGGGCTGAACCCGGCAGAGCTCAGTTCCTTGGTGTCCCTCGAATCCACCAAGGCGACGGAGCCCGCCCGCCCCCTGGGACAGTCCGCCTGACTCCCTGACCCCCGGGTCGGACACGATCCGGCCTGCGGCATGCCAAGCTACGCCCGGCGCTGCACCACCACAGCCACGGCAATCCCCACAACTGCCCCCACGAACGTCTCCACTGCGCGTTCCAGCACCAGCACGCCTGGATCCATGGGCGCCGCCAACTGTGCGATCAGCAGGACAACAGGAGTGAAGAACACCATGGCCCACCCGTAATGCCTGGCCATGAACAGCTCGGTAGGAAACTGGCACAGCACCACAATGACGGCGAGGACCACGGCGGTATGGCCGGGGAAATACTGCAGTGGGGACAGCGGGCTGGGGAAAAGCACCACCGCCACGACGCCCAAACCGAGGAACGTCCCCACAATGCGGTGGATGCCCCGGTGGACGCGGCTGGGCAGGTCCGCGCCTGCGAGTGGAACTGCGGCTGCGGCCATGGCCCAGTGCGGGTGCCCGCTGCCGCTCAGCACACCGATAGCTCCGGCGCCAGCCACTGCCAGCACGTACCGGGCGGCATGAATCAGGGCGGCCTGCCTGAAGGAACCCCGGAACAGCGGAACATCGCGGACCGCGCCGCGTTCCCAGGTCCGGTAACGGAACCAGCCGGAAAAGCCAACCACAATCGAGAAGGCGGCGGAGGCAGCGCCGATGAGTACCGCCGTCGTGAACGGAACACTGGTGGGGACCGATGCGCAGGCGCCCAACGCCAGGATTCCGAAGAAGGGTCCGATGGGCCTCAGCCGCGATGAATCCGCGTACAGCGAACCGGCACCCGCGAACAACGTTGCCACCAACACAAGCCACCAGGAGTGGATGTGGTTCACGGAAAGGAAGACGCCGATGGTCAGCCCGCCCACCAGGATCACGGCGGCCTGGGCTTGGTGTTTCAGTCGGAGTTGGTGGGTTTCGTTGCGGCCGTACATGCCGGTCAAGGCGCCGAAAACCGCATACAACATGAGGTCCGGACGTCCCACGAGGATCAGTACCAAGGCCGGGGCGGCGACGCTGAGGGCCACGCGGACGGCGGACAAGCGATCGTTGTTGGCCGGGCCCAGCCTGTGAAGTTCGCGTGCGTGCGTCATGAACGTGGGCACGGGAACACCACCAATCAGTCAGGGCTTGTGGGCGAAAGTCTCAGGTTCGAAAATTATCAGGATCGCGTTATGGTCCGCCATAAGCCCGGTCACACGCCGTTAAAGCAACGCATCGTTTGGAGTCTGGAAAGATCGAGATATGCCCGTAGCCTTTGTGTGCCGAACCCGCTCCGCCATGCCGCCGCAGGAGCTTTTCGACTTGTCCAGGGACATCGACGCCCACGTCGGCTCCATGACCAAGAGCCGCGAAAAAGCGATCGCCGGCACCACCACGGGACTCATCGCCCAGGGTGAGTCCGTCACGTGGCAGGCGTGGCATTTGGGAGTCAGGTTCCGCATGACCAGCCGCATCGTGCACATGGAGGCCCCGGCGTCGTTCACTGACGAGCAGGTTAGCGGCCCTTTCAAGTACCTCCGCCACACCCATCAGTTCCGCCCCGACGGCAGCGGCACGCTCATGGTGGACACGGTGGAGTTCGCCGCACCCTTCGGAGCGGTTGGCCGCGTGGTGGAGAAGCTGGTCCTTGCCCGCTACATGCAGAACCTGATCGAAAAACGCAACGAATTCCTGGTCTCCCAGGCCCCTCCCGTTCCGGACCCGAACAGATGATCCGGCTGGCGCACTCTGACGATCTGGGGCAACTCCAGGACATCGAAACGGCGGCCGGGCAAGCCTTCCGGTCCCTGGGCATGGACCAAATCGCCGATGACGAGGCCTTCCCCGTGGAGATCTTGCAGCGCTATGTCTCCGGCGGGCGCGCGTGGGTGTACGTGGACGGGCTCGACTTTCCCGTGGCGTACATCCTGGTGGACGTGGTGGATGGCAACGCCCACGTGGAGCAGGTCAGCGTCCACCCCGACCATGCGCACCAGGGCCTTGGCCGGGAACTCCTGCACGCCGCCCGGATCTGGGCACGCGGGCACGGCATGCAGCGGCAGACCCTGAGCACTTTCCGTGACGTGCCGTGGAACGCGCCGTATTACCGTCGCCTCGGTTTCGAACTGCTCGACGCCGGCAGTTGGGGTCCCGAGCTCACCCGCCTCATGGAGCACGAGGCGGAGCTGGGCCTGACCCGCTGGCCCCGTGTGGCCATGTGGCGCCCGGTAGTCCCGCCCAAGTAACTGGCAGTTGACGTTGTTTTCGAAGGGCCCAGAACAACCCCTACTGCCAGTCAGTTGTGTTCAGGCGCGGGCGCGTTCCACGTCCGCCGCGCTCGCGGGATCGCCTGCCGCGCGAAGTCCCGCAATCACACCATCCACATCGGCAGACGACCGGTTCTGGCTCAGTTTCGTCTTGGCCTCAACCCGGGTAATGACCAGTTCCACACCCACAATCGCCCTGAGTTGCCCGGCGATGAACCGCTCAGGGGCTTCATCTACGGTCCATGGCTGCGGCATCGAGGCCTCGTGCTGATCGGAGAGTTGCCGGACATGCCTGGCCAACCACGTGGGGTCGTCGTGGATCACCAGTTCGCCGTACACGTGGGCCGTGGAGTAGTTCCACGTGGGCACCACGCGGCCATGTTCCGCTTTGGAGGCGTACCAGGACGGCGAGATGTAGGCGTCGGAACCCTGGACGATCATCAGGGCTTCCCCGCTCACGGGGGATGACCACTGGGTGTTGTTCCGTGCCATATGGGATTGCAAGGCGCCGTGTTCGCCCACGGAAGGGTCGTGGACAAACGGCAGGAACGTGGCGAGCAGGCCGTCCGGGGTCATGGTCACCAGGTTGGCTGCGCCGGAGTCTTGCAGGAGGGCGGTGATCGCATTGGGGGAGGCGGCAAAGTGCGCGGGGGTGTACATGGATTCTTCCTTTCGCTGGGAGGGACGGCTAGGAGCCCGACTGCGGTGCGAGCCTAACGCGGACAGCGGCACCTGCGCAGAGGATCACCAGGAGTCCGCCGATAACGGTGGTCAGGGTAAGGGACTCGCCGA
This sequence comes from Paenarthrobacter sp. NPDC018779, assembly GCF_044391085.1. Lineage (NCBI taxonomy): Bacteria > Bacillati > Actinomycetota > Actinomycetes > Micrococcales > Micrococcaceae > Paenarthrobacter > Paenarthrobacter sp. NPDC018779. The sequence continues at coordinate 31,882 of NZ_JBIRZS010000030.1, forward strand.
GGAGCAGTGCAGCCCAAGCGATGGTCATGACGGGCTGGACCAGTTGGATCTGGCTGACCTGTGCCATGGGGCCGATGGCCAAACCGCGGTACCAGGCAAAGAAGCCGAGGAACATGCTCACCACGCCCAGGTAGGCGAAGGACGCCCAGCTTGCCGGGGACGCGGACGGGAAGCCGGCGTCCAAGGAAGCCACAGTCAGGACGATCATCACGGGGGAGGCCACCACGAGTGCCCAGGAGATGGTCTGCCACGAACCAAGTTCGCGCGCCAGGAGCCCGCCTTCCGCGTAGCCGATAGCCGCAGCAATCACGGCCCCGAGGAGCAGCAGGTCGGCCCAGTGCAGGGAGCCGAAACCTCCGGATTGCACCAGGGCAAACAGCAGCGCGGCCACCACGCCCACACCTGTGAGTACCCAGAACAAGGGACGGGGGCGTTCCCGGCCGCGCAGCACCGCTACTGTAGCCGTTGCTGCGGGGAGTAGCGCGATGACCACTGCTCCGTGGCTGGCCGAGGTGCTTGTGAGAGCGAAAGTGGTCAGCAGCGGGAATCCTGCCACGATTCCGCCGGCAACAACGGCCAAGCGGAACCACTGGAGTCCCCGCGGAAACCTTTGACGTGTCAACGCCAACGCAGCCGCGGCAAGGATGGCCGCGACAACGGCTCGACCCGCCCCGATGAACAAGGGCGACAGGCCCTCTATAGCTACGCGCGTGAGTGGCACGGTGAAGGAGAAGGCGAACACGCCCAGAAGGCCCCACCAGATCCCGACGGTAGTCCGCGTGGATACCACTGGCGATGAAACTAGAGTAGCGCTACTATGTTGACTCATGAATAACGATAGCAGTTCCCGGATTGTTCTGCGACTGAAGGAATGGATTTCCAGCGCCGCCCCGGGATCCAAGCTTCCGTCCACCAGGACGCTTGTGGCTGACTATCAAGCGAGCCCTGTAACCGTCCAGAAGGCCCTTCGCACCCTTACTTCCCAAGGTCTGATCGAGAGCCGCCCGGGAGTGGGAACCTTCGTGCGGGCTTTTCGCACGGCGAGGCCGGCCGACTATGCGTGGCAGACAGCCGCGCTGGGTGCGCTCCAAGCACCCCGCCTCACCAACACGGCGGCCATGCGCAGCGCATCCAATGACGTGATCGCCTTCCATTCGGGGTACCCGGCGCGAGAGCTGCTGCCCGAACGGCTGGTTCGCGCAGCGTTGACGCGTGCGGCACGGGCCGAAGCGTCCTTGTCCAGGCCCCCGGTGGCTGGACTGCCGGAACTGCAATCGTGGTTCGCCCGGGAGCTCAGTACCTCAACGCCGGTTGGCGTCACGCCGCCACAGCCGAGCGACGTCGTCGTTCTTCCCGGGAGCCAGAGCGGACTCAGTTCGATCTTCCGCGGCCTGGTGGGGCACGGCCAGCCGCTGCTGGTGGAGTCGCCCAGCTATTGGGGTGCACTGCTGGCCGCGTCGCAGGCGGGTGTCCGGGTGGTCCCGGTGCCCAGCGGGCCGGAGGGGCCGGACCCCGAGCAGCTTGCCCGCGCGTTCGAGGAAACAGGTGCGCGGATGTTCTACGCGCAGCCCAATTTCGCCAATCCCACCGGGGCCCAGTGGTCCGTGCAGCGCGGTGAGGAAGTCCTTGACGTGGTGAAGGCCCACGGGGCGTTCCTCGTGGAGGACGACTGGGCGCACGACTTCGGGATCACCGCGGAATCCATCCCGGTGGCCGCGAAGGACGATTCCGGGCACGTGCTCTACATCCGCTCCCTGACCAAGAGCGTCTCGCCGTCCATCCGCGTGGCGGCGGTCATTGCCCGCGGACCAGCCCGCGAGCGGATCCTTACCGCCCAGGCTGCGGAGTCGATGTACGTCAGCGGGCTGCTGCAGTCGGCGGCGCTCGACGTCGTCACGCAGCCGGGGTGGCAGACGCACCTTCGCGGGGTCAGCTCGCAGCTTCAGTCCCGCCGTGACCTCTTGGTCACCAGCCTTCGCGAACACGTGCCGCAAGCACACCTCACCCACCTGCCCAAAGGCGGCCTCAATCTGTGGTTGAGGTTGCCGGACGGGACCGACGTCGATCGCCTCACCCGCGATTGCGAGGCGGCCGGGGTGCTGATCGCCGCAGGGGCGGAGTGGTTCCCGGCGGAACCGGAGGGGCCATACATGCGGCTGAACTATGCCGGGCCGAATCCCGGTGCCTTCCCGGAAGGCGTGCGGATCGTCGGGGAGCTGTTGGGCAGGCAGGCTTAACAGCCGTAGCCACCAACCCCAAGGAGAGCGCCTTGTGGTTGGTGGCTACGGTGGGCGGCCCAGGGCCGCGGACTATCAGTAGCGCTGCGCAGAAGTTGCAGGCAAGCGGTTCCTAGACTCCGGCGAGATCCTTCTTGTCGTTACCGAAGGCCACTTCGCTGACAGGCTGGCCGTCGAACGGCATCTCGTCCAGGTTGATCAGCGGGTTGGTGTCCTGCGTTTCAACGAGTTCGCGGGCCTCGACCGGGGTGTCAACGCTGGGCATTGAGCCCGGCAGCGGACGCTGTGCCGATTCACGAAGGAAGAAGATCGCGATGCCACCAACAATGGACGTGGCCATCAGGTAGTAGGCCGGCATCATGTCGTTACCGGTTCCCTCAATGAGGCCCTGCACGATGAACGGCGTGGTTCCACCGAAGATCGCCACGGAGAAGTTGTAGGCGATACCCATTCCGCCGTAACGGCTGGAGGTGGGGAACAGCGCCGGAAGTGCTGAAGCCAGGTTGGCAACGTAGAACGTCACGGGGAAGGCAACCAGTGCCAAGCCCACCAGTGTGGACCACACTTCACCAATACCGATGAGCATGAAGGCCGGGATGGCGAACAGCACGGTGCTGCCTGCACCGATCCACAGCACTGGACGGCGGCCGATGCGGTCGGACAGCTTGCCGGTCAGCGGGATACAAATGGCCATGACCACCAGGACCGGAATGGTCAGCAAGGTGCCGTGGACGGGATCGTAACCCTTGGAGTCCGTGAGGTACGTGGGCATGTAGGAGGTCAAAGCGTAACCAACAGTGTTGGCAGCGGCCGCGAGGATCATGGCGAGCACAATCTGGCGCCAGTAGGCCTTGATGATGCCAACCGGGCCCTTGGCGACGTCGGCATCCTTGGACGCGGCGTCCTTGGCGAAGGCCTCCTGGGCATCCAGGGTGGCCTGGAACTGCGGGGATTCCTCGATCTTGCTCCGGAAGTACACGGCGATCAGGCCGAGCGGGCCGGCAATCAGGAACGGAAGCCTCCAGCCCCATTCCTCCATGGCTGCCTGTCCGAGCGTAAGCTGCAGGACGGAAACCAGGGCGGCGCCGAGCGCGAAGCCGATGTAGCTGCCCATATCAAGGAAGCTGGCGAAGAAGCCACGGCGCTTGTCCGGAGCATATTCGCTGACGAAGGTTGTGGCACCGGCGTACTCGCCACCGGTGGAGAATCCCTGGACGAGCTTCAGGATGACCAGGAGCGCGGCGGCCCAGATGCCAATCTGCGCGTAGCCGGGCAAGAGTCCGACGGCGAAGGTACTTGCCGCCATCAGCATCAGTGTTGCTGCGAGCACCTTCTGGCGGCCCACCTTGTCGCCGAGCCAACCGAACACCACGCCGCCGAGCGGGCGGGCGATGAAGGTGGCGGCGAAGGTGCCGAGAAGGAAGAGTGTCTGGACGGACTTGTCGGCTTCCGGGAGGAAGACAGGTCCCATGGTGGTGATGAGGTAGCCGAACACGCCCACGTCGTACCATTCCATGGTGTTACCCACGATGGTTCCGCCGAGTGCTTTCTTGAGCATGGGCTGGTCCACCACGTTCACGTCGGATTCCTTCAACCGGCGCTTGGTGCGGAGCTTCATTTTCTTCGGGTTTTTAGCAGTATCGGCGGCCGCCGGGGTGGTGGCTGCAGCCGGTTTTCCGGGGGCGTTCCTTGCGCCGTCCGGAGAGACGATCTTGCTTGGGTCTATGGGCATTTGGGCTTCTCCTAGGGAGGTCATTTGCTTGCGACTTCTGCTGCCCCGCTCTGGGCAGGGTTTCAATTTTACGCGTTTTTGCCCCGAAACCCGAGTTGAGATCCGATTTATTGGCCAAATCTGGGTCAAAATTGCCCAGATTCCTTACTTGTTTTTGCCCGTTCTTGCCCCGCAAACACGCGGTTTCGGCCCTCACGGGAGCACTGTTACCAAATTGTTTAGCTCAACCCACGCAATGGGACCGATTACAGCGGAAAAGCTTACGGATGTGGGACCGCCTCCGGACCACGGCCCAGCACCACAGTGGCGTCCACCCCGGCATTCGAGGCAATGCGGGCCTCGAACCCTGCACCGGCCATCAGCCGCGCTGTTTCCGGGGCCTGCTGCGCTGACGACTCGATCAGCACCAGCCCACCCGGCGCCAACCACTCAGCGGCACCGTCCACAACCCGGCGCTGGACCGCCAAACCGTCAGTGCCGCCGTCGAGCGCTGTCAATGGCTCGTGAAGGCGCGCCTCCGGCGGCATCATGCGGATCGAATCGGTGGGCACATAAGGCGCGTTGACCAGCAGGATGTCAACGCAGGCCATCAGGTGGCGGGGGAGCGGGGCAAAGAGGTCGCCTTCGTAGACGCGCCCGCCGCGCGGCTCGATGTTGCGGCGCGCGCACGCCACAGCAGCAGGATCAATGTCCACCGCATACAGCTGGCTGGTTCCCAGGGCGTCGTGGACAGCGGCGCCGATCGCGCCGGAACCACAGCAAAGATCGACGACGACGGCACCTGGCTTCCCGAGCGAGGCCGCCTGCCGCACCAGGAACTCCGTGCGGCGCCGTGGCACGAACACGCCAGGCTCCACGATCATCCGGGTGCCACAAAAATCCACCCAGCCAAGGAGGTGTTCCAAGGGGACGCCCTGGGTTCGCTGTGCCACCATGTGCTGCAGGTGTTCGGGGTCCCGGGCGGCCTCCAGTAGCAGCGCTGCCTCGTCCTCTGCGAAGACGCAGCCGGCAGCCCGGAGTGCGTCGACGATCGGGGACCCAGGAGACATTGCGCCCATGCTAGCAAGGGGTTCCGCCGCCCGGGGCCTGTTGCCTCATTGCAATACCTCCGGGAAGACTGATTCGTTGCCTCATTGAAAAAGCTCCGGGAGGTTAGTACTTCCAGGCCCTGTTGACCGGT
>NZ_JBIRZS010000031.1:0-32575 GCF_044391085.1 Paenarthrobacter sp. NPDC018779
GTCAACAGGGCCTGGAAGTACTAACCTCCCGGAGCTTTTTCAATGAGGCAACGAATCAGTCTTCCCGGAGGTATTGCAATGAGGCAACAGGCCCCCAAGTCTGCGCCGGACCGGTTGCTGTCTCCGCTGGACTCAGGCCGTGATGGCCAGATCCTTCGCGTGCAAGGCATGGAGGAGTGGCTTGCCGCGGGCGATCCGCAGTGCCTCGTCGATGGTGCTCGCGGCCATCCGCTGGAGTTCGGTCCCCAACGAGCCGGCCAGATGCGGAGTGAGGAGCACATTGGGGTGCGTGTAGAACGCGGATTCCGGCGGCAGCACCCACGGAGTGGTCACGTCCAGGACGGCGTAGAGGTCACCTTGCTGGACGCGGGCCAGGAGCGCGTCCTGATCCACCAGCTCGCCGCGGGAGGTGTTGATGAAGGTAGCCTGTGGGCGAAGGGTGCCGATCAGCCCGGCATGCATAAGGTTCTCCGTGGACGCCAACGACGGCGCGTGGAGGCTGACGACGTCGGAGCTCGCCACCAGCTCTTCCAGGCTGATGCGTTCGACGCCGAGCGCGGCTGCCGCGGCATCGTCCAGGTAGGGGTCGGAGACAACCACATCGAGGTCGTAAGCGGCCAGCAGCCTGATGACGTGGCGGCCGATCTTGGACGCGCCGATGATGCCAATGCGTTTGCCGTAGTTGCCCATGTCCGGGAACACCTGGTCCGGCTCCACGGCAGCCTTGTCCGTGTGCAGCTTCCGTGCCACTTGGAGGATGCGTTTGTTGGCCAGCAGGATCATGGCCACCGTGTATTCCGCCACGGGGATGGCATTGACCTCCGCGGCGGTGCTGACCTGGATGCCGCGGTCCCAGCAGGCGTCCGTCACGTGGTGCTTGACCGTCCCTCCGGCGTGCAGGATGTAGCGGAGCCGCGGTGCGGCATCCAGCACTGCTTGGTCGATGGTGCGGCAGTTCCATCCGGTGATGAGGATGTCCGTGTTGGCGAGGATGTTTTGCGAGCGTGGACTGGTGAAGTCCTCCATTGGCTCATGGTTGAGGAGCAGCAACTCGGGAGCGAGTTGGGCCAACCTTTGGGGCGGGAAGATGCGCGGCGCTACGCCGGTTCCCATGGCCAGGGCGACGTTCAACGGGGTGTGGTTCACTTGACGCTCCCTGCGGTGAGGCCGGACTTCCAGAAGCGCTGCAGGAGGATGAAAGCCACGAGCAACGGAATGATTGACAGCAGTGACCCCGTGATGACCATGGGGGTGAATTCCGGCTGCGGGACGGAGTAGCCCTGCCAGATGGAGATACCGACGCTCACGGGGAGCAGCTTCTGGTCCTGCAACATGACCAGCGGGAGCATGAAGTTGTTCCACACGCCCACGAACTGGAACAGGGCGATGGTGATGTAGCCGGGCATCATCATGGGTAGGCCCAGGGAGAAGAAGCTCCGAATGGGTCCGGCACCATCCATGCGGGCCGCTTCCAACGTCTCACCTGGAACGTAGGCCTCCGAGTACACGCGGGCCAGGTACACGCCGAAGGGGTTGCAGAGCACGGGGATGAGGATGGCCCACACGGTGTTGGTGATTCCGAAGACCGAAGCGAGGAGATACATGGGCAGGACGGTGGCCGTGTTGGGAATGAGCACACCCACCAGGACGAAGCCGAACAAGGAGTTCTTTCCGCGGAACTGGAATTTGTCGAATGCGTAGCCGGCCATGACCGAAATCAGTCCGCCGAGGACTGCGCCAACGCCTGCGTACATGACCGAGTTGGCCAACCAGCGGAAGAAGAGCCCGTTGTCCTGCCGGGCCACCGCTGCGATGTTGTCGAACAGGGAGAAGTTTCCGAAAGCGTAGGCGCTGGTGCCGTAGAGGTCCGCGGCGTTTTTGGTGGACGCGAAGACCAGCCAGAGGACCGGAACCACCATGTAGGCGGAGCCCAGGATCAGCAGGCCGTTGACGGTGAGCTTGCTGGCGAAGCCATTGTTGCGTGGCTTGCGGTGGCCGGTCTTTGGGGTCGGCTGCTGTGCCGTACCCCGGGGACGGGTGAGGGTGGTGGTACTCATGACTTGTTCATCCTCGAACTGATGCGGGTGACGGTCAGGGAAAGGACCGCGGCGAGGGCTGCGATGATGATCGATGCAGCTGCGGCCTGGTTGAGGTTGTGCCGGATGAAGGCGGCATCGTAGGCCCACAGATTGGGAACCCACGTGCTGGTGACCGACGCCGTGGCCTTGGAAATGATGGATGGTTCCGTGAAGAGCTGCAGGGTGCCGATGATGGTGAAGAGCATGATCACGCTCAGCGCGGGCAGGATCAGGGGGAACTTGATGCTGACGGCGGCCCGGATCTCGCCGGCGCCGTCTACGCGGGCTGCTTCCAGGATTTCCCGCGGGACCGCCTGAAGCGCAGTGAAAAGGATGATCACGTTGTAGCCCGTCCACTCCCACACGCCGATGTTGACGATGGAAGGCAACACCAAGTGCGCATCGAGGAAGTTCAGCTGGATACCTCCGCCCTGCAGCACCTGGACCAGGGGGCTGATGCCGGGCGTGTAGAGGTAGGCCCAGATCAGGGCGGCGATAACGCCCGGAACAGCGTGGGGGAGGAAGACCAGTAGTTGGAACAGCCTGCGGGCTTTGGCGACGGTCGCGTCCAGCAGCAAGGAGAACACCACGGCACCGCCCACCATGCAGGGGATATAGATCAGGCAGTACAGGGCGAGTCGGCCGATGCCTTCCAGGAAGGTCCCGGACTGGAAAACCTGTAGGTAATTCTCCAGTCCAACAAAGACGGTCTTGGGTTCGCTGAACCCGAGCCCTGACTTCTGCTGGGCGTGGAAGCTCAACACCAGCGAGTAGATCACGGGCGCGATCATGGCGAGTGCGAAGACTGCAAAGAACGGGACCAGGAAGAGCGCAGCTGTGGGACCGCCGGTTCCTGCCAGTGCGCGGCCTCGGCGGCGCGTGGTGGGGGCCAATGTGGCCATGGATACTCCTAGCTGGCCGGGAGCTTCTTTATGGGAAGCTCCCGGCGGTTTGGCTACTCGGTAATGGATAGGCCCGATTGCTTGAGGCCGTTTGCAGTTGATTGTTGGGCGGTGTCCACCGCTTCATGGATGGTGCCGCCCGTGGTCAATTTGCCGTAGGCGTCCTTGAGGGCGGTGTTCGTGGAATCCCAGTTGGGTCCCCATTGCCAGCCCGGAGTGATGGTGCCGTAGGCCTTGCTGAAGACTTCATAGATGTCGTTTCCGAAGTAGCTCGCGTCGTAAGCCTTTTGCGCAACGGGAGTGAGCCCGGGGAATGCCAGGAACGCGGAGCCTGTATTCCCGCGGGCCCTGATGGCGTCAGGGTTGGTGGTGAGGAATTCGACGAACTTTGCTGCCGCTGCCGGGTTCTTGCTGTTCTTGGTCACGTTGAAGCTGGAACCGCCGTAGAACGCGCCGGCCTCTGAACCCCAGTTGGGGAGTTCGGCGGCGATCCACTGGCCCTTCTGGCCGCTGGCTTCCGTGCGCTTCTGGATGCCGGTGGCGCTCCAGTTGGCTCCTACGACGCCCACCACTGTTCCGTTGGCAAGATCGAGGCTCCACTCGTCGCTGTAGGCCTGGCTGACCTTGACGATCTTTTCGTCGATCAGTTTCTGCCAATAGGTGGCTACTTTCTGGGTGGCCTCGTCATTGATGCCGACCTTCCAGCTGTCGCCTTCGGTACCGAACCACTTGGCGCCTGCCTGCCACGCCAGCCCTGCGCTGGCAGCTACCTCATTGGGGTTGAAGCTGGCCAGGTAGGCACCCGGCTGGGCAGCCTTGAGCTTCTTGCCCGCCTCTTCGAACTCGTCCCAGGTTTTGGGAACCTCGACGCCGGCCTTCGCCAGCATGTCCTTCCGGTACCACATGATCATGGGGGCTGCGTCATAGGGCAGCCCAAAGATCTTGTCGCCGAACTGCACCAGCGCTTTGGTCTCGTCCGTCAGCTTGTCAACGGTTGCGGTCGCGTCGATCAGTCCGTCCAAGGGAACCACCTGGCCGTTGCTGACGAACTGCGGCAACTGGGGGTACTCGATGGTGGAGACATCCGGTCCATTGCCGGCAGTGATGGCCGTGGAGAGCTTGGCGTAGCCACCGTTGGCACCGTTGGGGATGGTCTCGAAGGTGACCTTGATTTTGTCCTGGCTGGCGTTGAAAGCCTCTGCCACCTTGTCCATCCCGGCGAGCGATGACCAGAAGGTGATGGAGCCGCTGGGGTCCTCCGTGGGGGTTGGTGCTGCTGCGGGGGTAGGACCCGTGCCGCAGGCTGCGAGCAGGAGCGTGCTGGCAGCGAGGCCTGCCACTCCTGCGAAGAGTTGGCGACGCTTCATGGTGTTCTCCTTTGAAGACTTGCGATGCGAAGAGGGGAATGTGGTTCGGGCCACTTGTCAGTGAATCCATGAAAGCTGCTGGTTCGAACAACTTCAACATTTCAAACAATTTCAAACATCGAGCTGTGCGGCTCTTTTGCGCAATATTGACAAATCGGTGGGCAGGCAAGGCCGATCTGTGTTTGAACGAACATAAATGCTGGACGGTCATCGTCTCTGGCTGCTAGCACTTATGGACACGTCCCCATCCACTAACCTCACGAAATGGGAGTTCCCATGGAAAATTCGAACATCAGCCGGCGCTTGGTCCTCCAGGCCGGCGGAGCAGCGTCGCTCGCCGCTGTCCTGGGGCTGGCAGCCGGCCACCCGGCGTCGGCGGCCGCGCGAGACAATCCCGGCGGAAAGGCGACGGAAGTACTGGACCTAGGTCCCGCCGTCGTGCAGTTTTCCCTCATGAGCGGACTCCTGGTGGGAGATACGCTCTACATCGGTTCGCGGAACCTGGACCCGGTCCGGATCATCGCTTTCCACGTTCCGAGTGGCAAGGTAACCGGTCAGACAGAGCTCAGCAACGGTCATTCCATCCAGACCCTCGCCGCCGACGCCTCGGGCAGGTACCTGTATGCCGGCGTGCTGCAGAAGGATGCCGGGACCAAGCCCAACCTGTTCCGCTGGGACCTGTCCCGCCTGTCCACCAAGGCCACCGCCTTGGGCAACATCGGCGACCGCGATGTCCGTGACATCAGCGTCGCCCCGAACGGGCGGGTCTACGCGGTGGGTGGTGGCAGCCCGACGGCTCCGGCGCTCTGGGAATACGATCCCTCCACCGGGCAGATTGCCAGCCTTGGCATCCCGGATCCCGGCGCTACGCTTGCCCGGGCCGTGGCAGCAACGGATGCCACCATTTTCTTCGGGGCGGGAAGCACGCTCAACGGCGGTGGCGGCGCAAGCCGGGCCTGCCTGTTCGCCTATGACCGTGCGGCGAAGTCGTTTACGAACGTCACCCCCAAGGAAATGCTGGTGGACCCGAGCATCCGCGACTTGGGCATTGTGGGAGACCGGGTGATCGTCAGCTCGGCTGGCGGGGTGGAAAACACCAAGATCGCGGCGCTCACGGTGGACAACCCGGCATCGTATGTGGTGGCGACATCCGAAGGAAAAACTGCCAAGAACTTCGCCGAGTTGGGCGGGAAGGTCTACTTCGCCAATGAAACAGGGCTCCTGTCGTACAGTCCCGGGACCAACGCGATCTCCACCCTGCCGTACCAAGGCCCGTCCCTGGGTGAGATCTGGGGCGTGGATGCGCGGGACGGCAAACTGCTGGTGACGTCCGGTTATGGCTTCGTGGCGGAGATCGACCCCGTCAGCGGCAGCGCCACGACGACTGACCTCGGCGAGGCGGGGGCGCCGTCGGATCCGCAGGCCGTAATGGGCATCGCCGCGGGAGCGGGCTACGTGTATGTGGGTGGCAACGGCGTCATTGCGCGGCGTTCATTGAAGACCGGCGAGGTGACCAACATGACTGCCCCGGGTGAAGCCAAGGATGCCGTAGTGGTGAACGGGGTCCTTTTCACGGGCCAGTACAGCGGTCAAGGCATCTGGAGCTACGATCCGCGCGACGGCAAGCCGATTTCCCAGGTGGCCGGGTTCCCCAAGGAACAGAACAGGCCACTGGACGTTTGCTGGGATGGCGCCAACAAGCTGGTCCTTGTGGCGGCCCAGGCGGACACGGAAGGCGGCGGTTCGCTGTGGACCTATGAACCCCGGACCGGCAAGAAGAAAATCTTCGTCAACCCCATCGACAAGGTCCAACTGCTCAGGGCCGTGGTGTCCCGGGACGGAATCGCCTACCTGGGCGGTGGAAATCCGGGTCTCGATGGCGCCGGAACCGTGGTGGCGTTCGATCCCGTTGCAGGCAAGGAACTGTGGCGGCTGGATGCCGGAGCCGGGGCGGGTATCTCGGCCCTGGCTGTACAGGGGAAGTACCTGTACGGGGTGACGCGCAAGGGCGGATTGTTTGTGATTGACCTGCCGAAGCGGACCGTGGTGCACCGCTCGGACATCTCCGCCGTCTGCTACGGCTTCGCCGCGCTGGTGACCAACCGTGGCGTGGTTTACGGCGTCTCTGACACGACCGTCTTCCGCTTCGATCCCAAGACTTTCGGGGTGGTTACGGTGGTAACGGATATCGACGGCGGCTGGTACAGCGGTTCTCACATCAGCAATGATGAGGACGGTTACCTCTACACAATGCGGGACCGGAACCTGGTGCGGATCGACGACCACCCACGGAAGTAGGAGTTGCGGGGACCGCTCTGCGTGGATTGCGGGCAAGATGCGGCGCAGAGCGGGCCTCACAAAGCGTGCGTTCGGTCACCTATGCTTGTTTGAACTTCCATGGTTGTTCGGACTGCACCTGATTTATCAACGCGTCATTCGGAAAGAGAGTCGGCATGCTCAGCGGGGAACGCCACGAGAAGATCCTGCGTGAACTGGAACTGCGCGGCACGTTGACCGTGAACGAGTTCGCTGCCAAGACGGGTCTTTCCACCATGACCATCCGCCGGGACCTTACCCAGCTGGCATCCCAGGGGTTGCTGCGTCGGGTCCACGGCGGGGCTGTCAGGAATCAGTCGGAGCGTCCGGGCGAGGTCGATTACCGCAGGTCCCGGCAACCGCTGGCCACGCTGGGTCTGATAGTTCCCACGACGGGCTACTACTTTCCGGAAGTTATCCGGGGCGCCGAGTCCGCAGCCCGGGCCCTGAATGCAAGGCTCATCCTGGGAGTCAGCAACTATTCGGTGGAGGACGAATACCGGCAACTCCAGCGGGTGGTGGCCAACTCTGTGGACGGCATTCTCCTGGCTACGGCCGGGCCCTTGGAGCCGGGGTCGCCTACCTTCGAGCTGCTGGCGGGCCTCAAGATTCCCGTGGTCCTGGTGGAACGGTCAAGCCGTGCGTTCGAGTCGGTGATGTCCGATCATGGATACGGTGCTGAACTGGCCGTAGAACACCTGGCCGCGCAGGGGCACCGGCGGATCGGCCTGGCCATTGCTACGAGCCCTACCGCTCCTTGGCTCCGCGAGAGCCACGCGAGGATGGTGACCAAGCTCGGGCTGGAGGCCGATGCCCCGGTCATGGAGTATGAACGGCTGGGTCCCGTGGGTGGCAACAACCAGGCGGAGTTCTCACAATTCCTTGCCGATTGCCGGAGCACCGGGACCACTGCGGCTTTGGTTCTCCCCGACGAGGAAGCCATAACCTTGATTCACCTGGCTGAGGAGTCCGGCATGGAGGTTCCGCAGGACTTCGCCATCGTGGCCTACGACGACGAGGTGGCGGACCTCGCCGCGGTGCCGTTGACATCCATAGCGCCGCCAAAACGGGACGTTGGTTATGCCGCCGTCACCATGTGCATGGAACGCCTCGCCGGCAAGCAGGGGAGTGCCCTTTCCCCGGCGCTGCGCCGCGTGAACCTGGCACCGCAGCTGATAGTGCGGGAGTCGTCCGGGCCGGTTGAGGGAGACTAAGGGCCCATCATTGCGCATCCTGGGGAGTCAGAGCACCATTCCCACACGTTTCCGCTGACCTCGTAGAGGCCGTAGCCATTTGGGCGGAAAACTTTTAACTGGTGCCGCACCGAGGTAACCGTCCTCGGCGGTGATGTTGCAGTGATGCGACTGCCCGTCTTCGACAAGGTCGTTGCCCCAAGGGTGGCGATTCTGTTCCAATCCGCCGCGTGCCGCGTACTCCCACTCCGCCTCAGTCGGTAATCGGCGGCCTGCCCAGCTGCAGTAGCGGCTGGCCGGTGGTTCAGCCACGGTTCGTTCCCTATCGCTGGGTTTCCAGAGCTGTGTCCGGTTGCAGCACTGCCGCCCGCCCACGGATGAAGAAGAGGGAGAGTAGCCCGACGATAATCACCACGATGTTCCCGAGCCCGGCAATCGCGGTCAGTGGGCCCTCGGTGGGGTGTGCAGTCAGGAGGAAGATGCTGGGATCGGTGCTGGCGTGCAGCAGGATGGGCACAATCAGTCGACCCGTCAGCCGGCAGGCCAGATACATGCAGATGCCGAACGCGAAGGTGTAGATCAGTTGGAAGGCTGTTGCGAAGACTGACTGCCCTGAGAGCAGGTTTCCTGCATGCAGTCCGGCAAACACCGTCCCCGAAACCACCGCCACCACGAGTTCGCGGTTACCGGCCTTGCGCAGCAGCTTCACCACAAAGCCGCGTGTCAGGACCTCCTCCGCGAAGCCAATGAACAGGCCGGCGAGAAGCCAGGTGGCTACAACGTCCAGCCCAACAGCGTTGTAGTCAATGGTGGCGAAACGGAGGAGGTTGAAAGCCAGGACCGCAAGAAGTGCGATCCACATCCAGCCCTTCCCACGAATGGGCTGGCGGGCAAAAAGAGCAGCGATCCGAGGTTGTACAGGGCAAAATACGCCGCCGCGAGTACAAGAGCCCGCCACCAGCCGCCTTTTTCCCAGAACGATTTCCATGCTGACGTGCTTGTTTGACCCATTGTTGTCCCCCTTTGCCCGGTTCCCTCTGCTGGTAACCGAGCCTTCGACTAAATTACCGGAGTCCGCGCACGCCTGCACGAGCCAGCCTATGGTAGTCCGCGTGCTCAAGCAGCGAGGCTGCGCCCTCGTCCACGATCACAGTGGCCCGCGGATGGAGCTGGACGATGGAACCGGGAACCGAAGAGGAGACAGGCCCCTCCAACGCGGCCGCAATGGCAGGTGCCTTGGCTGCCCCGAAGGCCAGGAGGACAACGTGCCGCGACCTCTGGATAGTGCCCAGGCCTTGTGTGATGCAGTGAGTGGGGACATCGGAAAGCGAGTCGAAGAATCGGGCGTTATCGGCTCGTGTTTGTGCGGCCAACGATTTGATCCGGGTGGTTGATGCCAGGGAGGAACCTGGTTCGTTGAAACCCACATGGCCGTTGGTCCCGATGCCCAGGATCTGGATATCGATTCCGCCGGCGGCAAGAATGGCGGATTCGTACTCGTCCCCGGCTAACTCCAGGTCCGGCCCCGTACCCCGCGGCGTCGAGACCAACGACGCCGTCAGCCCTAGAGGTTCCACGACCTCGTCGGTGATAACGGAACGGTAGCTCTGCGGGTGCTCGGGCGGCACTCCGAGATACTCATCCAGGGCGAAGCCACGAACCTGTGAAACGTCCAGTCCCAGCTCCCGAACAACGCGGGCCAACGCGGCGTATGTGGATAGCGGCGTCGAACCCGTGGCCAGTCCGAGAACGGAATCCGGCTTGCGTTGAAGCTGGGAAACAATCAACGCCGCTGCTACGCTTCCCGCCTCTTCCTGGTCGCGGACGATGATGACTTCTGCCATGGATTCTCTCCTGAGTTAGTTGTTGTTGCCGCAGATTGCAGCACCCACCGAGCCGGTAGGCAGCTTTGATGGGACCAATTGGACACGCTGGCCAAGTGCCAGCCCGGTGAGGAAAGGTGAGGAAGCGCTGGACCGCGAAAGTTCCTGTCGGACGCCACTGAGCAATGGCTGGCCCAGTGCGTTCAAACCGCCCCCGATATAGATCACGTCCGGATCAAAGGTCAGTCCGAGAACCCGGACCGCGGTGGCCACGCCCGCGAAGAACCGCTGCTGGACCTGAAGGGCTTGACGATCGCCGTCGAGCGCTGCTTGGAACAGGGAGGCAGCGGGCCAAGGCCCGGTGCCGCTCCACTGGCGGGCCAGGCCGGAGCCCGAGGCCACTAACTCCAGGCAACCGTTCTGTCCGCACGGACAGGTCGCCGGGTCACCCGTTCCGAGCGGCAAATGGCCGATTTCGCCAGCTGCGCCGGACGCGCCACGAACCAGCATCCCACCGTTTACGAATCCGGCCGCCAGCCCTGTGCCGAGGTTCAGGTAGGCGCTGGATTTCGGACCGCCGCCCAGGAGGTGGTGGGCGCCGACGGCGGCAGCGTTGACGTCGTTCTCGACGGACACGGGAAGTCCAAGTTCGGATCCCACCAATGCCCCCAGGTCCAGATCCTTCAGGCCTACATTCACCGCATTGGCGACCGTGCCCGAATCCGGGTCCACCGTCCCGGGAATCCCGATGCCCAGGCTTGCCACGCGACGCTCGTCCAGAGATTCGGTTCCCAGGACGTCGTTGACGAGCCCAAACAACGTGGCAAGAACCTGTTCCTTGCCAAAGCCGGTGGGCCGCCGCAGGGAGCGCAGCACGGTGTTGCTGTCATCGAGGGCGACAACCTCGGTCTTGGTTCCACCGATGTCTACGCCGAGACGGATGGTGTGCGTGCCGGTCAGGATGGAAGTAGTCACTGTGTTCCTTCGGGTCGGAGCGTCATCAGGCAGCTGGAACGGAAGGAGACGGGCGCACTGGTGTCGAGACTGCGGTTGAGGGCTTCAACCAAGGCAACGATGTCCAGGATTTCGGCGGGCGGGACATTGGGTTCCCCTGTCCGGACCGCATGGACGATGCCTTCCAGGAGGCCAGTCAGCATTGCCGGTCCGGCTTCGATGGAAAAAGCCGTTTCACCGGTCGCGGACTCAAGACGGCCTGAGGTGACAGGGCTCCATTCGGGTTCGCCGCTCAATTCCGCTTCCCGGTGGTCGGCCCAGCGGATGGTTGCGCTCCCGGCTGTGCTGGCGTCTACAGTTACTCCTTCGGCGATGATCCCTGGCCCGAGAGCCGCCACTGCCAGGTCCACCAAGTGCACGCCGTACCAAGAGAACCCGGGATGCCCGGGCTGCGTCGGCAGCGGTCCGTTGAGGACCGCGCGGCGAACAGGCCCGCCGGAAGCGGCAAGAAATTCGGGTATGAAGCGTTTGGGTGATCCGGCCAGCACCAACGTTCCCGAGGCGTCCGCGAGGGCGAGCATGGTCCGCGCTTCCGGGAGCGTGGGAGCGAAGCGCGTATCCACGTACACGGGCTTGCCGAACTCCACCAAGCGCCGGAAGTAATCCGGGTGGGTGCGGGCGTCCGAGGCCACGATCAGCAGGGCATCGCAGGCCTGGGCCACATCCTCCGGCGAATCGCACAGTGCAACCCCAAGCGCGGCCACTTGGGCGGCAAAGTCGTCGTTGCGGTCGCGGCTCAACGGGAAGTCCGACGCCGGCACCCCCTTCCAGGCGTGTGTCACCGTGCCGCCGGGGACCGTGCCGTCGAACCCGTTCCCGAAGAGGCGCGTGAACGACGGCGCGTGGGGCGAATCCACGCCGATCAGGCCGAACCGGATCGGCGCAGCAGAATCAGTGCTCATCCCTTGACTCCGCTGTGGGTGATGCTCGCGACGATGTGCTTTTGCAGGAGGGCGAAGATCACCAGGCAGGGGATGAAACTGACCAAGGTGGCGGCCATGACGTTGGACGTGGACGCGGTCTCCGTGTTGAGGGTGGCCAGGCCCACGGTCAAGGTGCGGGCGGTGTCCGATTGGCCTACGACGAGTGGCCACAGGAGGTCGTTCCAGTGCCACAGGAACACGAAGATGGCGAGGGTTGCCAGCACCGGACGGATCAGCGGGAGCACGATCTGCCAGAAGGTCCGCCACTCCCCGGCGCCGTCGATGCGGGCGGCGTCGAAGAGTTCCTCGGGCATGTCCTTCACGAATTGCCGGATCAGGAAGATGGCCTGTGCATTGGCCAGCGTGGGCAGGATGAGGCCCCAGAGCGTGTTCACGCCACCCATCTTGGAGACGAGGATGAATGTGGGAATCAGCGTGGCCTGCACCGGAACCATCAGGGTGGCAATGATGGCCCACAAGAGTGCGTTGCGTCCCGGGAATCGTTTGCGGGCCAAGGCATAGGCCGCCATGGAAGCGGTGAGCAGGACGACAACTACGGAGACTGTGGAATAGACGAACGAGTTCCAGAGCCACAGCGGGAATTCGCCCACGTTGAAGATCCGGACGATGTTCTCGAACGTCAACGACGACGGCGCAGCGTACGGAATGGTGGGGGCATCGGCGGGGGAGAGCGCCAGGACGACGACGGCGAGCAGGGGTGCCACGGTGAAGAGGGAGATCACCGCGAGGATCCAGGTGAGGGTCCGTTGCCGGCGCTTCTGGGTGCTGCGCCGTTTGGAGCCCAGAGGGGCGGGTGGGGAGATGACAGCGGTCACTTGGAGTCCTTTCCTTCAAAGAAGCGTTGCTGGACCAGGGACAGCACCAGCACGATCACGAACAGCACCACCCCCACGGCCGAGGCATAGCCGAAGTCGAAGAATTTGAAGCCTTCGTCGAATAGGAAGTAAATGAGGCTGTGGCTGGCCCGGGCAGGTCCGCCGCCGGTCATGACGTAGATGGTGTCGAAGACCTGGAAGCCGACGATCGTCTCAATGACCAGCACGAAGAACACCACGGGCTTCAGGAGCGGCAAGGTCACGTACCAGAACGACTTCCAGGCTCCTGCGCCGTCGATCCGGGCGGCCTCGTGGACTTCGGCCGGTTGGGCCTTGAGTCCGGCGAGGAAGATCAGCATGGAGTAGCCGAAGCCCTTCCACACGGACACCACGGCTAGGGACAGCAGCACCAAAAGTTGCGGGCCGGAGATGAACGGCACGGGACCGAGACCCAGCCCGCCGAGGGCTGCGTTCAGGGGGCCGTCCGTAGAGAAGATCCACGTCCAGATGATGCCCGCCATCACGAAGGAACTGAGGTAGGGGATGAACAGGAGTGCCCGGAACGTACCAGTGAAGCGGACCAGTTTGTCCAGTAGGACGGCCCCGGCCAGGGAGACGGCGATGATGAACGGAACGAAGATCACCACGTAGAGGAAGGTGACGCGCAGGCTTTGCCAGAAGTTTGGGTCGGCAGCCAGTCGCGTGTAGTTCCCGGCGCCGAGGAATTCGAAATCACCGTTCAGGTTGTACTGGGTCAGGCTCATGGCCCCCGCCCCAAAAATTGGCAGGAACTTGAAGAGCCCGAAGATCACCAGGGTAGGGAGAACGAAGAGAATGCCAGCCAGGGCCTCCCGGTTGCGGACTCTCGTCCGGGGGGCGGGCGGTGGCGCGGCCGCGCGGGCGGTGGAGCGGGGCTGGGCTTGGACGGACATGGGAAACCTATCTGCTGGATCGGATCAGCGGGCAGCGCGCTGCATGATGCCGCGGGCTTCCGTGGCGGCTTTGGCCAGGGCATCCTTGGGCGTGAGGTCGCCGCGGAGGGCGGCCTGGATGTTCGGGGCGAGGGCGCCCATGACCTGGCGGGCTACCGGTGAGGATTCGCCGGGGTTCGCGGCCTTGAGCGCGGCTGCCATGGCTTTGGAGTCGGCATCTTCACCGAGTACGGCCGGGTCCTCGCGGGTGGGCAGATTGCCGGCGGCCGCATTGAGGGCCTTCTGCGAGGCGGCAGAGCTCAGGTAGTTCATCACCGTGTAAGCGGCTTGCCGGTTTTCCTTCTTGTTGATGGAGGTCAGCGCCAGGAGCCCGGGGTTCCCGTAGGTTGCCTGGACTTTGCCCGTCAGGGGTTCTCCGAGGGCAACGTTGTCAGCTCCCAGGGCGGCCCGCATCTGCTTGAGTTCAGGCAGTGAGGTGGTGGCGCGCATGGCAGCCTTGCCGGTGGCAATCGGAGCGCCCTCCACCTTGGGGCCGTCCGTGGCCGCGTCGATAGGCAGGCCACCGGCCTTCTTGAGGTCCACCAGCAGTTGCAGCGCCGACTCTCCTTCCGGCGAGTCGAAGGCAACGTCCTTGGCGTCATCGCTGAACACTTTTCCGCCGGCCTGCCACAGCAGCGGGTAGAAGGACAGGTTCAGGGTCTGTTCAGGGCTGCCCGCATAATCCATCACGGCAACGCCCTGCTTGGCCAGCACAGGTGCCGCCGCCCGGAGGTCGTCCCAAGTCTTGGGCAGTTCCAGGCCGGCGTCCTTGAAGATCTTGGTGTTGTAGGCGGTGGTGTTGATGTTCTGGAACAGCGGCACGCCGAACAGTTGGCCGTCAAAGGTGGCGGCGTCCAACGTGTTCGGGTAGAAGGAGTCCTTGTCTTTGGATACGGCGTCGTCCACTGGCAGCAGCCCGCGGACGTTCCGGTACGTGGCGGCCTGGTCGGGGGTAATGAGCACGACGTCGGGTCCTGAGCCGGCGGCCAACGCCGCTGAAATCTGGGCGTCGCGCTTGTCGAACGTCTGCAGTTCGATGGTCAGGTCGATTCCCGGGTTGGCCTTTTCAAAGTCAGCTTCGGTGTCCTGCCAGAACTTCTTGCTGGCCGTTTCGTCCTTGATGACGGGGTACATCCAGAGGGTGACTTTCCCTGTTGCAGGTCCGGCGTCGCTTGACGATGGGGACGGGCCGCCGCAGGCGGTGAGGGCCAGGGCAGCTGTTACGACGGCGACAGCCAAGGCTGCGGGCCGGCGAAGTTTTCTTGTGAACATGATCGGCTTACTTTCTGCTGGCGGTGAGGCTGGCGTCTTGGAGGTGCTTGAGGGCAGTGCTGTGGCGGGCGGCGTGGGTGGGCGTGGGGTCCAGGAGGGGATCGGTGGTTTCTTGCATCCAGGCGAAGAGCGCTGCGGACAGTTGCTGCAGGGTGTCAGCGTGGAAGGGGTCTTCTGCCACGTTGTCCAGTTCTGCGGGGTCCGCCGCGAGGTCATACAGTTCCACGGCCGGGCTGGTGCCGATGGTGGGGCCGCCCAGATCCACGGGGAGGCTGCGATGGACCCAGGACTGTGTGGGGTCCATCGCGCGGGGTGCGTTGGAGAAGTTGACGATCAGCTTGTGCGTGGAGGTCCGCACTGACCTTTTGGGGTCGTAATAGGTGTGGAACGTCAACTGGCTGAAGCAGTGTTCGCGGACGGGTTCGCCACGTTCCACTGCCGCGCGGAGGCTTGTCCCGGGCAGGTTCGTCGGCGCGGGATGGCCGGAAACGTCCAGCAACGTCGGCAGCACGTCCACATGGCTGACGATGTCCGCTATCCGTCTCCCGGTCCAAGCCGTGTTTCCCGGAACGCGCAGCATCAGCGCAACTTCCAGCCCGGCGTCGTACAGGGTGCATTTGGCGCGTGGCAGCGCGAGTCCGTGATCGGTGGTGAACAACACCACGGTGTTCTCGCGGAGGCCCAGCGCGTCGAGTTCGGCGAGGATTCGGCCGACGCCTTCGTCCATGTGCTTCACGGCGCCTTGGAGCTCGGCGATCTCCTCGCGGGAACCGGAATCGTCCAGCAGATGCGGCGGGATGTTGTGTCCGCGCGATGCGTCGGGCGTGACGCCGTCGGCCAGGAAGCCCATGACGCCGGGACGGTCGTGCGGTGACGGAACGCGGTGCGGTTCGGTGAAGCCGACCTGGAGGTAGAACGGGCTGTCGTCGGCGGCCATTCTGCGGAGGGCATCAGTCGCGCGGCTGACGACGACGTCGCGGGCGCCTCCCGTCCTGGCGCGGTCAAACCCGAGCCTGGTGGCGACTTCGTCATCGGGCAGTACGCGTGATTCGTGGTGCACACCCACCAGCTCGGTCTGGTAACCCGCGGACTTGAGGCGGTTGGCAATGTGAAAGCGGGGTTCCTCGAGGTCCCAAGCGAAAGGATCGTGGGTGAGGCCAAGGACTCCGTTGCTTTGGGGGTAGGTGCCGGTGAACAGGGAGGCACGGGCCGGGCTGCAGTGCGGTGCTGTGGAGAAGGCCTGCTCGAAGACGGCTGATTCGGCGCCCAAGGCGTCCAGATGCGGGGTGGAGACGGTACCAACGCCGTAGGTGCCCAGGAAGCGGCCCAGGTCGTGGCAGTGCAGCAGGAGAATGTTGCGCATGGGACTAGCCCATCCTTTCCAGATCGGTGCGGGTCAGGGCGTGTTCCAACGGCTGGCCGGCAAGGAAGCGGCGGAGTTCATCCACCACAATGAGCCCGGCACGGCGCCGGGAGTCCACGGTGGCGCCAGCGATGTGCGGGGTGATGAGCGCGTTGGGCAATGACCGCCAAGGATCGTCTGCCGGCAGGGGCTCGTCGTCGAACACATCCAGGGCGGCGTCGATCCGGCCGGAGGACACCTCGGCGTACAGCGCGTCCATGTCCAGGAGCGTGGAGCGGGCGGTGTTGACCAAGGCGGTGCCATCTTTGAGTAGAGCCAGCTGCTGCTTGCCGATGAGGCCGCGTGTTTCCGGGGTGTCCGGCGCGTGGACTGCCACGATGTCGCTTTCGACGAACAGTGCCTCCAGCGTGGTTGAGAGCGCAGCCAGGGGATCATCCGCGGCGAGGTAGGGATCGTAGATGCTGACGTCGGCGCCGAGAGCGAGGCAGGCCTCGATGTACCGACGGCCCGTGCGCGACGCCCCCACCACGCCTATACGGGCGCCGGAAATCTCCCGCGCACGCCTGACGTTGCGGGCTTCCTCCCACGTGGCTCCTGAGCGGAGGCCGTGGTCCAGACGTTCGATGCGGCGAAGCAGGGCCAGCGTGAAAGTGAGGGAGAGTTCGGCAACGGCGGGTGCCATGGCTGCTCCGGCCTGCGAGATGGGGATGCCGGCGTCCCAGAAGTCTTCGCTGACCAGGAAGTGTACGGAGGAGGCCGCGTGCAGGACACAACGGAGTTTCGGTGCCATGGCCAGGTGCTCGGCGTCGAGGCGCGGAAATGCCCACGCCGTAATCGCGATTTCCGCGTCACCGGCTGCCGTGGCGAAGGTCTGCGGGGACTGCAAAGCTGCGGGCTCCACTGTTGTAACGCATCCCAATTCCTGGAGCGCAGCCATGGTGGACGCCGGGAAAAAGGAGTCGAATTCGGCGTCGGGGACGCTGAGGAGGATCCGGAGAGCAGGGAGCTGTTCAACGGCGCTGTTGGAGTTCATGCGGTTGACGGTACTGATTGTGCATTAGTTTTGTCAATGACTAAACTAATGAAATCACCATCTGATGACCATCCCACCTGGCGCCGATGCCACAATGGGGAAGGCCCACGACGACACCAGCCCAGGAGAGGCGTGCAATGAAGCCCCGTGCAGGAAGCAAGGCCCTGATCCGCGAGATCAATGAGGCTTTGGTGCTCGATGTCGTCCGCACCCAGGCGCCGGTTTCGCGGGCAACTATCGCGGCCTACACGGGGCTCAGCCCAGCCAGCATCACGGGGATCACCAACAAGTTGCTCCAACAGCAACTCCTGGTGGAAACGGAGATCGAGCGCGGCACCGGCGGCCGGCCCGCGCGGTTGCTGGAGCTCGGCAGCGAAGGCGTCTTCGCCGCCGGGGTGCGGCTCTCCGCGACGGAGGCGCTCGCCGTCGTCGTCGATTTGCGCGGTGGTGTGGTGGCCACGCACACCGAGCCATTCGATTCGACGACGCCGGATCGCGCTGCCGAAACCATAGCCACAGCCGTCGCGGCCGCCGCCGGAAGCAAAACCGGGAAGCTCATCGGTGTAGGGGTGGCCGTCTCCGGAGTCGTGGACCAGGCCAGTGGCGTGGTGCGGCACAGCGGGGCCATGGAGTGGGCGGACGTACCATTCCAAGGCATCCTGGAACAGGCAAGCGGCGGTCCTGCCGCGATCGACAGCTACGTCAACGCCTACGCTCGCGGACTCCTGTTCGACGGGTCCTTCACTGGCCGGGACTTGCTCGTGATCAGCGTCGGCACCAGCCTGGGGGCCGCCGTCGTGGTTGAAGGGCGCATCCAGCGGGGCTTCAACGGCGCCGCGGGTGGCTTCGCGCACACCCGGTCCATGACCGACGGAGGACCCGCCCGGCCGTGCCACTGTGGAGCGGACGACTGCCTGGAAACCTACGGCAGCCTGTGGGGCCTCCAGCAGGAACTGCAGCGAAGCGGCAGTAACCGGGAACTTGATCACGACGCCGATTCCCCTCTGGTTGCCGACGCTGCGGTCCATCTGGGGATCGGCGTGGCCAACGTTGCCAAAGTCCTGGGACCGGAACGGGTGATGGTGGGGTTTGCGCCCGAGGCCCGGCTGGGGACTTTCGCCGAAAAGACCACGGCAGCTTTCCTTGGGCAATTCCAGCATTCGAATACTCCGCCTCCTGGGATCGATACGGTCACGACGGACCATGCCGCTGTTGCAAGGGGCGCGGCGTGCTCTGTTTTGGAAGGGTTGTTCTCAGCGAGGGAGTCGGCACGGGATTCACAGCCGGAAGGGTTGCAGCCGGCCCGGACAGCCTGACTGCAACCCCTTCGCGCCGCTCCGACTCTCAGCTGGCTTTCCGCATCGTCTGCATCGCCTGCTTGTCATCGATCCGCACCAGGTTGGGCCCCTGCAGCGTGTACAGTAGGCCGTCCTCGTCCGCGGTGATGTGCGGGCCGCTGTACCAGCCGCCGTTGATGCCGGCCACTACCACGGACACTGCGAACGTCATGGGATCGATGCGGAAAACCGTACTGTCTGAGACGCCGTAGACAATGCCGCGGCTGACCTGCAGGGCGCCGAAGTCGGTGCACACGTTGCTGAGGTCGCCGCGATGGACCACTTGGCGGGCTTCCAGGTCGATGACGAACAGGCCCGCCGCTCGCCGGGACATGCCGTAGAGGTACTTTCCCTGAACGGCCAAGGCGGCGATGCCCGCGGTCTGGCCAGGGTCGATCCGCCACAGTTCCTGGTTGGCCACGGGATCCCAGGCCACCACTGTGCTGCGTGGGCCATCGGCGTAGATGTTGTCGCCACCGAGGTATGCCACACCGTTTCGCGTGGCCACGGCACGGACCATCTGGAGATTGTCGATGGGGTTGACCTTGGTGATCACCTGCGTGGTGGCGGGGTTGTAGGCCGCGAAGCATCCACCGCCGCCCGTGTCATTCTGCGCCCCGGCGATCACCAGGCCGTTGACCGCGTCCCAGCAGACATCCAAGGGGCGGTTCTGGCCTGCGGGGAGGGCGGCCACTTGGTAGGGGAGTTGGCCGGTGGTGGGATCGTAGGCCAGGATCCCCCGGGAGTTGTATTGACCCGTGAACAGCACCCCGCCCACCACCACGGCGTCCTTGGCTTCACCGGTGGCGCGCAAGTAGGACACATTGGACGAAGCCAACTGGTGCCGGGCGATAACGCCCGTGCCGCCCACGTAGACATCACCGGCCCCCGCAGCCAGGCCCATGCACAGCTGCGGCCCGCCCGGTGCTCCTGCCACAGTGAGGTCACGCTTCACCGAGGTCTTGGCCACGGGGTCGATCTCGATCACGTCGTAGGAGGACACCGTCAGAGCCTTGCTCCCGTAGACGTCCAGCCCCCACATGGCTCCGACATCCTCGGTGAGGATCTGCGTGATCTTCCTGGTAGTCATGTCGTAGGACCACACACCGGGTTCCTTGACGAAGAACACCTGGTTTCCCAGCTGCCGGAACATGACTCCGGTCTTGGCGATGATGGTGTATTTGGAGTGGTCCGCCAGGTTGATCAGTGCGGACTTGCCAGGCCCCTTCACACCGACGCCGAGCTGCCCGTCCAGCACGCTGAGGGACGTGACGGAGACTCCGGCGGCGACCTCCGCAGGGAGGATGTTCGTGAAGGCTTTCGTGCTGCGATCAAAGGCGAACAGACGCCCCGGACTGGAACCATTACCCCCGCCGAGTGTGCTTCCCGTGCCGAAGTAAACATAACCGGCAGTAGCGGCGACGGCCTGGGCGATGGTTGCTCCCGGGTCCGGGACGCCCCAACTGGTGGTGGCGTTCGTGGCGGGATCGTATTCCCAGAGGGACGGCGCGTTCGTGGTGAGGCCACCGCCCGCAGCATAGACCTTGCCGTCAGGGGCTACGGCCAACGCCCGGATATCCCGATCGCCCGTCTCACCCACGCCCACCGCGGTCGAACCAGGGGTGCTGAGGTCCCAACGGTAGATGTTCGGCAAGCCGTCGATCCCGTCCCGCAGCACACCAGCGTAAAGGAACCGCCCCGAGGAATCTGCGGCCAAGGCCTGGATGCTGTAACCCGAGCCGAGGTCGGTCCGGGACGTCACACGCCCAGTGGGCAGGTGGAAGCCGATGATCCGCACGGGATTCAGGTTCCGCGAGCCGATATACACGGTATCGCCCACCAGGAGGGAACTCATCAGCGAAAACTGCACGACGGCGGGTCCCAAGTCAGTGATCTGCGGACCTGACGCTGTAAGCGGCTTCGCGGCGTTGGCGGGTCCCGAGGACATCGAAGCGAACGCAGCCGCCAATCCGGCAACTCCGCCGGTCTGGAGTAGTTGACGACGATTCAGTGAAACGGACATGGAAGGTCTCCTCGTTGAGTATCCCGTTGGGGGGTCCAGGGGTGGTAGCTTCCGAGACGTTCCGGATACGTTCAGGGCACCTGCGAACAATGTTCCAGCCAGCGGCGTGCGAATTCCAGAATTCGAACATTTTCAAACCTCCCCACGCCTACCGCCGCCCCTCCCACGTGCATAAACTCGTGGCAACTGAGTTCTGGGCCGGTTCCTGGAAGGGGTGGCGGGTGAAAGCAGGCATTGCACGCGAGACGCTCGACGGCGAGCGGCGGGTGGCGGCCACACCGGAAACGGTCAAGCAATTGGTGGCCTTGGGCCTGGCTGTGGAGGTCGAGTCAGGAGCCGGTGTCGCTTCCGGCCACAGCGACGATGACTACCGTTCCGCCGGCGCCACATTGGTTCCCTCCTTGGACCTGGGGACACTCGACATCTACTGCCACGTGCGCCCCTTGGACCCGGCGACGGCGGGAGGCCTCCGCCGTGGAACCGTCACCGTGGGGTTGGGGTCGCCGTCGTCGGAGTTGCCTACCGTCCGGGCACTCGCCGCAGGTGGCATCACTTCCTTTGCCCTGGAACTGGTTCCCCGTATTTCGCGGGCCCAGTCGATGGATGCGCTCACGTCCCAGGCGCTCGTGGCTGGGTACCGCTGCGTGCTGGAAGCTGCCATGCGCTTGCCCCGGTTCTTCCCGCTGTACATGACCGCCGCCGGGACCATCCCTCCCGCCCGCGTGCTGGTGCTTGGGGCCGGTGTGGCCGGATTGCAGGCCATCGGCACAGCCAAGCGGCTCGGAGCCCGGGTTTCGGCCAACGACATCCGTCCTGCGTCGGCCGACGAGGTCGCGTCCATGGGCGGAACCTTTATCAAACTCGACCTCGAAACGGCCGAAGCTTCCGGGGGATACGCCCGCGAACTCAGTGCGGACCGGGGTGCGTTGCAGCGCGCCTTGCTGACCCCGCACATTGCCCAGGCTGACGTGCTGATCACCACCGCGGCTGTCCCCGGTCGGAGGGCGCCTATGCTCGTCAGCCGGGACATGGTCCAGGGAATGCGTGCCGGTTCCGTGGTGGTGGACCTCGCGGCGGAGTCCGGAGGCAACGTCGAGGGCGTCATTCCAGGGCAGGACCTCCACATTCCAACCGCCGACGGCCAGGGCACTATCACCCTGGTGGGCCTCAAGGACCCCGCGTCCGCCATGCCTGCCGACGCGTCCCGGCTCTACGCCAAGAATGTCGCCAACCTGATTGCCCTGATGACCAAGGACGGCGTGGTTGCGCCCGACTTTTCCGATGAGGTGGTGGCGGGAACCTGTTTAACGCACGACGGCGTCATCCGGCACGCGCCCACGGCGGAGGCACTCGCTGCGCTCGCCGGAGAGACGGCTGCTGAAGCGTCAACCCACGGGACAGAAGGAGCGCATTGATGGATGGCATGAGCCTGCTGACAATCACCGTGCTGGCGGTCTTCGTAGGGTTCGAGGTGGTCTCCAAGGTTTCCAGTACCCTGCACACGCCGCTGATGTCCGGGGCGAACGCGATCCACGGGATCATCCTGGTGGGGGCGATCATTGTTGCCGGGCAGGCGTCCGAGCCGTGGGTCCTGGTGGTGGCACTCCTCGCGGTGGTCCTTGCGACGGCCAACCTCGTGGGTGGCTTCGTGGTGACCGACCGCATGCTGGAGATGTTCCGCGGAAGGCAGCGGCCGCCGTCGGACGTTAACTCCGGCGGCAAAGCGGGCCGGGCCGTTGAGGAGCGTGGCCGGTGACGCTCCTGGACCCCACCTGGACTGCGCTCCTCTATTTGGCTGCCGCGGCGTGCTTCATCCTTGCCCTCAAGGGGCTGAGTTCGCCGCGGACCGCCCGGCGCGGGAATCTCATCGGCGCGTTCGGAGCGCTGCTGGCGGTGGTGACCGTCTTTGCGTCTGTAAAACTGGACAACATCCCGTGGATTCTCGGCGCGATCGTGGTGGGTTCCGGGGTGGCTGCGCCCGTGGCCCGGCGGGTGCAGATGACGCAGATGCCGCAGCTCGTGGCGTTGTTCAACGGCGTTGGCGGCGGTGCCGCGGCGTTGGTCGCCCTGCTGGAACTGCCCCATACCGAGGATGCCTGGGTCAGGCTGGCCATCGTGTTCACCCTGCTGGTGGGTGCTGTTTCCTTCGCCGGTTCGGCAGTCACGTTCGCCAAGCTGCAGGGACTCATGACTACCCGGCCCGTGACGTTCCCTGGGCTGCCGGTGCTGATGGCTGTGGTGTTGCTGGCGGCTATCGCTGCTGGTGTGGTGGTGATTGCCAGTGGCGCGCCGGGGTGGGCGATTGTGCTGCTCGTGCTCGGGCTTGCGGTCGGTGTGCTGCTGGTTTTGCCGGTGGGCGGTGCCGATGTGCCGATCGTCATCTCGCTCCTGAACGCCTTCACCGGCCTGGCGGTGGCCGCCTCGGGACTGGTGCTGGGGAACGTGCTGTTGGTAGTCGCCGGAACCTTGGTGGGAGCCTCGGGCACCATCCTCACCAGGGCCATGGCAGCTGCGATGGGACGCAGCGTGGCCGGTATTCTGTTCGGCGCCTTTAAGGGAGGTTCGACGGCGGGATCCACCGCGGTGAGCGAGCGTCCGGTGCGCTCGTCCAGCGCAGAGGACGTGGCGGTGCTTCTGGGCTACGCGCAGCGGGTGATCATCGTTCCCGGCTATGGCTTGGCGGTCGCCCAAGGGCAGCACACGGCGGCCGAGCTTGCTCTGGCGTTGGAATCGCGCGGGACTGAAGTCGATTTCGCGATCCATCCCGTGGCCGGGCGCATGCCCGGGCACATGAACGTGCTGCTGGCCGAGGCGAATGTGCCGTACGAATCGTTGAAGGAAATGGGCGACATCAACTCGGAGTTCAAGACTGCCGACGTCGCGCTGGTGGTTGGCGCCAACGACGTGGTGAACCCTGCCGCGAAGACCACGTCCGGTTCGCCTATCTATGGCATGCCGATCCTGGAGGTCGCTGATGCCAGGCAAGTGGTGTTCCTCAAACGCTCCATGCGCCCCGGATTCGCAGGCATCGAGAACGACCTGCTGTATGAGCCTCAGACCACGCTGCTGTTCGGAGATGCGAAGGATTCGTTGACCAAAGTCCTCGGGGCGGTGAAGGCGCTGTAGCTCAGCGGCCTGGCCTTCACGGCCTCCAGCCGCGTCCTAGGCTGGGTGGATACCTGGCCTTTCAACTCCAAGTGAGGTTGCACAGTGACAGTGAAACTCAACAAGAAAGCCTTCGACCACGCCAAGAAGCTGATCCGGGACGGCAAGGTCGCCAAGGACGAGCGGGATGACTGGAGCGAGCACGCGCCGTCCACGAAGGAAGAGAACACGTTCCTGGAAAAACACGACTTCGCTGAGTACGGCATGTGGTACCTCGGCGTCGACGATGAGCATCCGGATGACCAGAAGGGCCACTACAAGTTCCCCATCGGCGACTTCAAGAAGATCCACCGCTGCGGGGTGATCTCGGCGGAAAGCCGCGCCGGCCAATACGACCACGACGACATCAGGGACGCCCTGGGCAAGTTGCTCGATCAGATCGATAAGGACTGAGCGTCTGCGGGCGATTCCGCGGACGCTCAGTCCGTGCTCCCAGCTAAGCCAGCAGCCGCCCCCACTTCGCATCCAGCAGGGGTGCGCCCGCCAGCTTCAGGGCGTGCCAGAGGGTGACCGCCACGGAATCGAGAACGGGTACTCCGGTGCGGGCCTCCACCTCCGCCGTGATGTTGGCTCCGTACAGATTTGTGCAGAGGTAAACCAGGGCGTCGGGATGGGCCGCAGCGAGTTCGAGCGAGCCCGGCAGCATCTCCGAGTCGGTCACCCGGGCAAATGACTCGTTGTCGCTGAGGTCCAGGTGCCGGTGGTCGATGGTCTTGATCCCCTCGCGCGCATAGGAAGCAATGACGGCGTCGTTCACGTCCGAGGTGTACGGCGTGAACAGCCCGATCCGCTCGGTTCCAAAAGCTTCAAATGCCGACAAGTAGGCAAGCGTTGAGGTGGTGGCGGGGATGCCGGTGGCTTCGGTGATCTCCTTGACGATAGCCTGATCGTGCGCGGCCCCCAGCCAGGATCCCGAGGTCCCGTTCCAGGCGATGACATCAACGTTGGCCGTCGCCAGGAGTTCGGCGGCGGCACGCATCACGGTTGAGTCGAACTGCTTGTCCGAGGAATCATCCAGGGCAATGCGTGTAACCGGGATGCGGGTGGAATGGATAGTGACGTCCCGCCGGTCGCCGAGGATCCGGTAGGTCTGCGGTTCCAGGCAGGTGTTGGAGGACGGAACGATCATGCCGATCCGGGTAGGGCGGTCGAGGGTAGGCATCGGGAAACTCCTAGGCAGAAACTGGTACGGGGATTGACTGGTGCGCCGTGAAGCCGTTCCGGGCGACGAAACGTCCCACGGGGCCGGGATCGTGGAAACCATCGGCGTCCAGGACCACGCGTCCGGAAGAAACCACGACGGCGGGCCAACCGTTCAGCGTCTTCCCCTCGAAAGGCGAGAAGTCAGTCCCCATGTGCAGCGCGCCGCCGTCGACCATTTGTTGGGTGGCGGGATCGAAAACGACAAGATCCGCGTCGAAGCCCTCCGCAACCGCACCCTTGAAAGGCAGCGCATTGATCCGGGCGGGCCCAGCGGAGAAGACCTCTACAAAGTCCTCCACCGAGCCCCCGGCCTCCGTGACCAGGGAGGTAAACGTGACGGGCATGCGGGTCTCGACGCCGGGCAGGCCGTGGGGCATGAAGCGGACGTCGTCGGTGCGCTCGCGTTTCTGCGAGAGGTCGTAGCAGGAATGGTCCGAGGACACGGTGTGGATGGCACCGGCCGTGAGGCGCTCCTTCAAGGCGGCTACGGTTTCGGCGCTGCGCATCGGCGGGCAGCACGCGTACCATTCCGGGAACGTCGAGCCGTACACGGTGTCGTCGAGCGTGAGGTAGTGCGGGCACGTCTCGGAGTAGGCTTGCAGGCCCCGCGAGCGTGCTTCGCTCACCAAATCAACGGCCCCGGGGGTGGACTGGTGCACGAAATACACGGGTGCCCCGGTGTACTCAGCCATGGCCAGGGTTTCCTTGACGGAGATCTCCTCGGCGAGCTCGGGCCGGGTCCGGTGCAGGTGTTCGATCCCGATGAGCCCGTCGGCCGCATGCTCTTCGGTGCAGTCGGTGATAATGGCGTCGTGCTCGGCGTGGATGTAGGTGAGCCCATCCAGCCGGACCATTTCCCGCATGACCTTCAGGATGGTGTCGTTGTCAGCCATCGTGGAGCCGCGGTTGGTGGTGTACATCTTCACGGAGCGAACACCCTCGGCGGCCAGTTGCTCCAATTGCCACGGTACGGTTTCGTCCCATGAGATCACGGAGCCGTGCAGGGCCACGTCGCAGCGGGATTCCTGGGCGAGCCGTTTCTTGTTGAGGACCGCATCGAGCGGGGTTTCCTGCGCATCGCGGGGGATGCCGAAATCGATGATGGTGGTGGTCCCGCCCCACAGCGCAGCGGTGGACGTGATGGCGTAATCGTCCAGGGTACGGAAGCGCCCGGTCACTTGGTCAACGTGGCAGTGTCCGTCCACGCCGCCGGGGATGACCAACTTGCCTGCCGCATCGACAGTCCGGGCAGCTGCGGGTACGGGTTCAGTGGCGTCGAGCAGGCCGGTGACTTTGCCGGCGTCGACGATTACGTGGGCGGCCTGCCGCCCGAAACTGTTCACCACCGTGCCGTTGGCGATCACGAGGTCTGGGAGTTGGGACATCGTCGTCCTCCTGTTCTGGGAAGTCTTAGGCTGTGGCGGACAACTGGGCCGACTGAGCGGCGGCCAGGGCCGCGTCGAGGTTTTCGGAGAGGCCGCGCCGGACCTTCACTGGCGGGGCCGCGAACGAACCGCCTCGGTGCGCGCCGGACTTCAGCGAAACGACGGCTTCGGTCATGCGGATGCCTGCCGAGATGCCGTCCACCACAGGAACCGGGATCTGGCCTTCAAGCTCGCGGGCGAGTCCGGCCAGCGGCGCGCCGGCCAGGATTACGACGTCGGCACCGTCCTCTGCGACGGCCTGCCGGCTCAGTGCAAGGAGGGTTTCCTTGAAGTCGGCCTGCACGGAGCCGATCGAGTTGAGGGATTGGTTGATGGAACGGATCGAAGCGAGCCGGCCACCGAAGCCGAAGCGTTCCACGCAGTCCCGGTACCACGCCTGGATGCGATCCGAGATGGCGATGATGGAGAAACGCTGGCCCTGCAACGCTGCGGCGCAGAGTGCGGCTTCGGTGATCCCGATGACCGGCACGTCCACCAATTCCTTGAGGGCAGGCATCCCGGGGTCACCGAAGGCGGCCACGACTATGCCGTCCACAGCGGAACCGGCAGCTGCGTCCGCGGCTGTAGTACCGCCGTCGTGCGCTGTTTCCGGAACGGAAGCGTATTCCGCGATCAGCTCCGCTACCGCTCCGGCGGCGATGAGCGACTCGAAGCGGGTCTCGATGTATTCCATCCCGTGCCCGGCAGTCCGGACGATCAGTTCAGTGCCGGCGCTCGCGGAGCGGAGTGCCTCGGCCTCGATGAGGGCTGTGACGTCGTCGCTGATGTTGGGGTTGATGACCAGGAGTTTCATGGTTTCTTCCGTGCTTTTCTGGGTTGGGGCTCGGTGGCGCTGTAGTCCTCCGGGAACTGCTCGCGGTACTTGCCAATGTGCGACGCCGATTGGGCGGCTGCGCGGTCGTCGTCGCCGCTGGCGATCGCTGCGTAGAGTTCGCGGTGTTCGCGGATCAGTTCGGGAAGGTCGCTGACGTGGCGGAACAGCCAGTGCATACGGCCTTGGAGGGGTTCGAGCGCGGAGCGAAGAAAGTCATTGTTGGCGATGCGGGTGATGGCATCGTGGAATTCGCTGTTGGCCCGGTGTGCTTCGAGGATGGATCCCTTGGCCAGGAAGTGTTCGGCCTGGTCCAGGAGGCCGGCGAGGTGCTGGAGGTCTTCGGCAGTGGCACGCTTCGCGGCGAGCCGGCACGCGAGGACTTCCAGGGATTGCCGGACGTCGAACAGGTCCTCCACGTCCTTGGGGCTCAGGCTGCTGACCTCGGTACCGCGACCGGAGCGGTCCCGGATGAGTCCTTCCTGGCGGAGCATCCGGAGGGCTTCGCGGATGGGGAGGCGGGAGACGTTGAATTCGGCGGCGAGGTCCCGCTCCACCAACCGGGTGCCGGGCGCATAGTGGCCTTCGAAAATCCGGGCACGGAGCGTGTCACGCACGGATTCCCGGAGGGGGCGGTCCGTGGTGTTCGTGTCTTCTGCAGTCAGCATGTCAGCTCCATTTCCGTGATGTGTAAGGCTATGCGCCCGGCCCGGCGGTGTCCGGCCTTGGGTGGTTCAGGACCCGCGGCCGGCCCGGCGAGTACGAGTCAGACCGGGAGTCGCTTGTTGTAATCCAGTGCCAGGACGGAGATGCCCATGATCACTGCCGATCCAACGAAGTACAGCAAAGCCCAGGTGTAGGAGCCCGTGGCCCCGACAATCAGGCCTACCACAATCGGGGTGATGAACCCGGCAATGTTGCCGCTGAAGTTCATGGCCCCGCCCAGGACACCGGCGTTGGTGCGGCCACCCAGGATGGACGGGATGGACCAGAAGAGGCCAACCCAGCGGAGGAAGAACAGCACTGCCGAGAGGAGCACGACGGCGGTGATCGGGTCCGGTACGACGGTAACGCCAACCAGACCGCCGACCACCACCAGGCTGGAGATGCCCAGCAGGGTCCGCATGACCTTGTTCGCCGAAGCACCGGAAGCACGCCACTTGTCCGCAATGGCACCGCCGAGGATTTCGCCGACGAACCCGGCGCCGAAGATCACGAACGTGGACCAGCCGATGGTCTTCAGATCGAAGCCCTTGGCTTGGGCCAGGTAGAGCGGACCCCAGGTGAGCAGGCCGTAGAACACGCCGTTGAAGCCAAGCCAACCGAAACACATGGCCCAGAAGGAACGGAATTTCAGGTAGGGGAGGAGCGCACGCTTGCCCTGGGCACCTTCGCGGGCGGCTTCGGCGTCTTCTTCGGCGTGCGAGGCCTCGATGTAGCTGGCCTCGGCGTCGTTGACGCCCTTGTGCTGGCGGGGGTTATCGCGGATGTACCACCAGACAGCCAGGCCCATGAGGACGGTTGCGGCACCGGCGATGATGAATGACATCCGCCAGCTGCCGGTTGAAGCGATCAGCCAGGTGATGAGGATTCCGCCCAAGCCGGCCCCGAGGGGAGCTCCGGCGTCGAGGATGGTGGCGCCGCGGCCGCGTTCCTTCCGGTGCATCCAGATGGCGTTGAGCTTGCCGCCGGCAGGCATGACGCCCGCTTCGGTAACGCCGATACCCAGCCGGGCAATGAACATGCTCAGGAATCCGCCGGCAAAACCAGAGGCCGCGGTGGCCGCGCCCCAGCCGACGCAGGAGGCCGTGACCACCTTGCGGGGGCCGAACTTGTCGATCAGCCAGCCAACCGGAATCTGCATGAGGGCGTACGTCCAGAAGAAGGCCGAGAGGAGCAGGCCCACCAGTTCAGGCGGGAGGTTGAATTCTTTTTGGATGATGGGGAGGGCTACGGAGATGGATCCGCGGTCGATGTAATTGACCGCCACCAGGACCAACAAGAGGATGAAGAGCTTCCAGCGGACGTTGGTGCGTCGCTGCACGCCGTCCTTGCCGGTTTTTTGGTCGCTGTCCTGGGTTGCCAGTTGCGTGTTTTCGAGAGACACAGCTTCTCCTTCAGTAGGAGTCAACGGGATGGGAATGTCTTTGGGGCTTTTCTTGGGGGGATGAGCCGGGCGGGATACCGCTGCAGCCTGACCCGTGCCGGCGGCAACTGTTGCGGTCCCTGCCCGTTGATGAGGTGGGGCCGCAGCCGGTGATGGATCTGCTTGGGATCCCGTTTTGGGATCCCAAAATCAAAGTTAGGTGTGACGGGAAGCACTGTCAAGAGATTTGGTATACAAATACTGCCAACGAATTGTGACTGAGTCTTGCCGCTCACGCTGAGCTACCTCCTGGACCGCCCTCGTTACGTGCGGAAACCCGGCGATTCAAGGGGATTCACCGGGTTCCGCTGAGCCGCCCGCGTGTCACGGCTTGCAGTCTTGGGATACCGCTAGTCCAGTCAGGTCTGACGAACCGCCGGACCGTATGCCAGGATTTCCGCGAGTTCAGCCAACCTGTACGCCCGCGCCGACTCCGCTGGCGTGAATGGCTCGCCGGGCCGGGAGAACACCAGCGGCCCGTGCCAGGCGGTGGGGATCTTCAGGATGTCCGCCGAACGTCCGGCGACGGCAGCCGGATCCGTAGCAGGATGATCCGGATCCGTGGGGACCACGCGGGTTTGCAGGGACCCGGGCTCGTCCCGCAGGAGGGTCCGGGCCCGCCATAGTGCGGGGGCGCTCTGCAGTCTGTGCCGGTGCTTGAGTGCCGGGGCATGGAGCCAGCGACGCAGGACCTTCGCCGCCGACGGTTCGGCCACCCAGATCACCAGGACTGTGGCCGTCACCGTGAGCAGCAGGACCTTGGCAACGTAGGGCAGGTGGGTTTCAACCACCGCTGCATGGACGAGGAGTTCGATGGGCAGCATGACGGCGATATTGGCCAGGGTGAGCCGGGCCTTGGGCGGTTCCGGCAGTTGACCACAGACCTCGCACAGGAGGTCCGCGGTGGCGGCAGAGCTCGCGTTGGGCTTCATGAACCCATGCTGACGGGTGCGTGTTTCGTCGGCGTTGCTGCTGTGTCACGGTCTTGCGCAGCGGAAGCGGTCGGCCTGGAACTTGTGAAACGACGCCTAAACCCTGGTGGACCGTCGTGATCGCGGAGCTTGGCGTTGGCAGGTTCTGGTGGTGGCGCGTATAGTAGGGATCGCAGACCCCCCCCGCACACGTGGATTAGGGGGTCTAGCTGTTTAACTCTATATTTCGCGTGGGAAACGGTCTGGATCTCTGACACTGAGGTACTTTTCGTACCATTCCCATGCGAACTCATTCCTGGCATGTTGGTCTATGCATGCATTCGCGCTCCAAGCCACCAGATCTGCCGTTTGCACGAGCTGGGAAGTTCGGGAGTCTATATGTATGGCATCCTCAATGACTCGTCTCTGCCGCAGTTGTAGCTTTCGGTGGGTGCTTCTATACGACGTGTCGCTCCCATCCCCGTCCATGAATACCATGGCAAGCGAGTTTGAGGCACTGAGTTCTTTTTCGAATCTCTCTACAAGTGCTGCGTACGCTTGTTGCTTGGTCCTGGCGAGGTCGCCTGGATCGCCCCGTCTGTAAACAGCCCCAAGGCGAAGGCCCTCCGTGCTTCGCAGGGTTTCGAGACATTCGACTGCGACTTCCCGCCCGAAGTCTTTCCAGTACTCGACGCCATCATGAACGTGGCGGTCGGGCATCCTCTTTGTTATTCGCCCGCGGCCGTTTACATACTCCGTCGTGTGCAGTTCCTGGGTAACGGGAATTCTGTGTTCCCGCCACAAACGCTTATGGTTTTGCAGCCAGCTGCTGAGGGCCGTGGGCCAATGATCGGGAGTGAACTCGACCCATCCGTAGACAACCAAGCCGGATTGTGGGTGGCCAGAGTCATCAACGTAGATCATCCGATTTAGAGGTGAGGGCACAGTTCACTTTACTCAGTGCTGAGAGTAAGCACGCAGTTATGGCCTGAATCAGCTCAAGCTTGGGTTTGCCCGAGGCGGACGGGGCCACCCAGGTCATCACCAGCCCGCAGTTATGCATGCTGCCGAGACTGGCCACGAAAACGCAGAAACCCGGCACCCTCCCATTGGGGGATGCCGGGTTTCGGGCGGATTGACCGCAACGACAGGGAGGCGCTGCGGGGCGTCCTAACGGACGGAATCGTCGTCCAGGTCGCGCTGCCCGCGGCCGTTGTTGGCGGCGGCTTCCTTGAGGAGGTCGCGGATCTCGGCCAGGAGCGCGGTGTCCGCCGGGATGGGCTCTTCTTCAGGCTCCTCGGTGGAGAGGCGGTCCTTGACCATGGCGTTGATCTTGTTCATAGGCGCCACGAAGATGAAGTAGACCACGGCGGCGGTGATGATGAACGTCACCAGGGCGGTGACCACAGCGCCGAAGTTCACGAAGGTGGCCTCGTTGTCGGCCCAGATCCGGAAGCCCAAGCCGTCGGCGTTCACACCGCCCGCAGCTGCGATGACGGGGTTGATGATGTTGTTGGTGAAGGCGGTAACCAGTGCGGTGAAGGCACTGCCGATGACGACGGCGATGGCCAGCTCGATCACGTTGCCGCGGAGTATGAAGTCCTTGAATCCCTTAAACATGGAAAGTCCTCTGATCGGTACGGTGCGTATGGCTCAAGCAGAGATCAAACTACCACTCGAGGGTATCAATGGGGCGATGCCGGTTGATCGCGAACCACGTAGTCCCACCGCCGCGCGTCCAAAAACATGAGTACCGACTACTCGTGCGCCGAGGGATAGTAAGCAACTTTACTAATCATGGCGGGACCGCACGCATGACGATCCGGCCATACCCCTCGTGGGAATGGCGGGTGGCATGCATTGGGCACCCGCTGGGGGTCCGGGCGTCGTTATCCCAGAGGCGGCGCCCGGCACTTCCTACTATCGCTGCCGCCACACCCGGCGGTCTCCGCCCCGGTCCAGCGGCCGGGGGGAGCGGACAGCGGGCGACGTCGGCACCCTGTTGGGTGCCGACGTCGTGGTTGCGCCGCGGTTGGCGCAGCACGCCTGTGCTAAATACGTCAGGCTGTGGCTGCCTCCAGGGCAGGTTCCTCCGCTGCGGTTGCCTTTCCACGATTAACCATGAGTGCCAGCAAGTCGAAGACGACTGTTGCGGCGGCCACGCTCGTGATGTCGGCGTGGTCGTAGGCGGGAGCCTGGGAGTGGCCATTACCGTCGCCGAACCGCAGCTTGAACTCACCCTGCTGGCTGGTGCCGGCGTGTCCGTTGCGGGCAAGAACTTCCAATGGCACCGTATCCGTGGCAGGCACGTGCTGACCATGCACGGCTAGCCTCCGGGAAAACACCCGCCCCTGTTGCCTCATTGCAATACCTCCGGGAAGACTGATTCGTTGCCTCATTGAAAAAGCTCCGGGAGGTTAGTACTTCCAGGCCCTGTTGACCG